>DASVXR010000360.1:0-4823 GCA_036392595.1 Sphingomicrobium sp. | reverse complement strand
GCCCAGCAGTTCCAGGTGGCACGCCAGGTGCTCGCCCACGGGATGATGCCGATCATCGAGCCGGAGGTGAGCATCAAGAGCGCCGACCGCGCGCAGAGCGACGAGCTCCTCCTCTCCGCGATCCTCGAGGAGCTGGACGAGATTCCCGAAGGCCGGCAGGTGATGCTGAAGCTTTCGATCCCGGCGAAGGCGGGATTGTTCGAACCGCTGGTGAATCACCCCAAGGTGCTTCGAGTGGTCGCTTTGTCGGGCGGATTTTCGCGCGAGGAGGCGTGCCGCGAGCTGGCGAAGAACCCCGGAATGATCGCAAGCTTCAGCCGCGCGCTGCTCTCCGACCTCCGCGCCCAGCAGAGCGACGAGGAGTTCGACCGGACGCTCGGCACCGCGATCGACGAAATTTACGAGGCGTCGACCGAGAAGGTCCCGGCCTAAACCTTCTTCGAGGCCCCGTTGAGCGCGACCGCGGCTTTGACCAGCGCCTTGAAGGCGGCCGGATCGACCGCCTCACCCTCGCGGATGTCGATCGCCCGGCGCGTGCCGCCGTCGAGGCTCGAGTTGAACAGGCGTGCAGGGTCGGGAAGGCTCGCTCCCTTCGCGAAGGTCAGCTTGACCTTGTCCTTGTAGGTCTCGCCCGTGCAGATAATTCCTGCGTGCGACCAGGTCGGGACGCCGGCCGGATTGCTCGGCTTCTTCCACTTGCGCTCCTCGACGGCTTCCGGGTCGGCCTCGTGGATGAGCTTACGAACCTTCTCGAGTGTCTCGCTACGCCAGTCGCTCATGATCGATCCTCTGATGTGGTCGCTTCGACTGGCGCTAGCACAGTTTCGCGCTAGTGAGCCGTCCGATGGATGAAGTGACGCAGTCATTCGCCGAAACCTTCGCACCCGGCGGCGCAGGGCGGTGCAGCCTGTACCTGATCAGCCCGCAGGAAGTCGGCGGCTCGTTCCCTGATCGGCTGAAGGCGGCGCTCGAGCCGGGGCTCGCGACGGCGTTCCAGCTGCGCGTGAAGGACATGGCTGAGGACGAGCTCGCGCGGCTTGCCGAGCCGCTGCAGCGGATCTGCGCGGACGCTGGCGTGGCGTTCATCGTCAACGACAGCATGGGCTTGGCGAAGCGCATCGGCGCCGACGGCGTCCACCTCGGCCAGAGTGACGGCGACGTTCGCGAGGCGCGGGCCCTGCTCGGTCCGTCGACGCAGATCGGCAAGACCTGCCACGACAGCCGCCACCTCGCGATGGATGCGGGCGAGGCGGGCGCCGATTATGTGGCGTTCGGCGCCTTCTACCCGACCACGACCAAGCCGTCCGACTATCGCCCCGATCCGTCGATCCTCACCTGGTGGTCGACCCTGTTCGAAATCCCCTGCGTCGCGATCGGCGGGATCACGCCGGACAACGCGAAGCCGCTGGTCGAAGCGGGCGCGGATTTCCTCGCGGTGTGCCAGGCGGTGTGGGCCAGGGAAGATCCAGCTGCGGCCGTCTTAAGCTTCGCGCGAGCGCTCGATCCATCTTCTAATCAATGAGAGCGGATGAGCCGTAGGCGCCGGTTCTTCTGATCGATCGTCAATACGAAATCCTGCAACAATGCCGAGCCGATGTTCCATTCATGGAAGTCCTCCGAGAAGGTCGCCGCCGGCCGTTCGATGACATGCCGTCCGATGCGCAGCGGAGCGGCCAATGTCACTTCGCGGATCAGGCTGGTTCCGCTGAGCCCCACGGAATTGCCGGCCAATCTCGGGAAGGTCGCCATGCGCAGCGGCCTTACGGCCTCCGCGGGCATGTCGAGTCCTCTGATGTTCCCGGTGTCGATCACCGCCTTGGCCGATTGATCGCCGATGCTGACGGGTACGGAAAGATTGCCCTCGACCACCTCATAATCGAGGATGTCGCGACCGTCGGCGGCCGGCAACGTTCCATCGGCGATCGTCAAGGTGCCGCGCGCATAGTCGATCGTCAGCAGCCGATCTTTGAAGAAAGCCGGTCCGAGGATTCCGTCAAGCTTCGGCAGATAAGGGATCGAGCCATAGTCGCGGGAGAGCGCCGCGACATTGGCGATGCTGAAAGCGCCGAGCGTCACGTCGGGAAGATTTACCTCGTCGATGGCGACCTTCGTGCCTCCGCCGTCCGAGCTCGACGCCTGACCCTGAAGGCGAAGGCCGAGCCGCTTGACCAACGAGGCGTCGGCGCGGGCGGGCGGGCCTCCCGCCCCGGTGTCGACCAGGAACAGGAACGGGCCCTGACCCTTCACCGTCACCTCGATGGCTGGCCGCGTGCCGTAGAAGCGAAGCGGGACCGTGAAGGATTTGGCGTTGGCCGAGACGGGCACTAACGCGATGACGAGGAAGCACAGAATTCGGCGAAGACGATTGAATGCGGGCAAGGCACTATCCTTTCAGACGCCGGCAAATGCCGTAGAAGTGATCGTCCGGTCTTGGATGAATCGAACCATGGGGGGCGAGTGGACGTCGGGTTGAAAGCTTCGCTTGTGCGCTATGCCGGGGGAGCGGTGCTGGAGAGGCACGCCCATGGCGCTGCGGGCGTCAGCATCGTCCTCGCCGGCTCGATCGAGGAGCAGGTCGGCAGCCGAACCGAATGCGGACAGGTCGGCAGCATCGTCGCCAAGCCGGCTGGCGTCGAGCATCGCAATCGCGTCGGCAAGGACGGGGCGATCCTGCTCGCGATCAACGGCCGCGAAGCCCACGACATTGCCGCGCACGGATGGCGCTGGGCGCACTCCCGCCGCGCGGCGAAGGTTGGCCTCCATCTTGCGCGCGACCTCAAACGCGGCTGCGCGGTCGACGCGGATCAGCTCATCGAGCTTCTTGCCTGCGCAAGCCCGACGAGGCCGCACGGACCGTCCATGCCGACTTGGATCAGCGAGGTTCGTTCACGCATCGATCGAGAGTCCGGTCCGACGCCGGTCACCGTTCTCGCTGATTTCGCCGACGTGCACCCGGTCTATCTGGCGCGCGCTTTTCGGATGCGCTTCGGCTGCTCGATCCGTGAATACAGGCGCAAGGAGCGAGTGCGCCGGGCCGCGAACCTGCTCGCAACCTGCGATCTGCCCATCGCGACCGTCGCTGCCGCGGTGGGGTTCTTCGACCAGAGCCACTTATGCCGCGATTTCAAGGCGGAGCTGAACGTGTCTCCCAGCGATTATCGGGCGATCATCCGTAGCTAGCGCCTCATCTGTCCCACCATCGACTTCAACGTCCGAGCATCCTCGATCGCGTGGCCGTGGATGTCGTTGTTGAAATAGCACCAGACGGAGCGACCCTGGCGCGACTGCTCGATGATCCAGTCGGTCCATTCGAGGAGCGCTTCGTCCGGGTAGCGGCCGCAATATTTGCCGCCCGCGCCGTGAAACCGGACGTAAGCCGTCCTGCCGCTCGCCCAGCGCGGGGAGACGAGGCCCTTCATGTCGTGCGCCACGAAGCCGACGCCGTGCCTGTCGAGCAAGGCGAGCACCTCCTCGTCGTACCAGCTCTTGTGCCGGAACTCGACGACCTGCTCGATGTCGCTCGGCAGCCGGGCAAGGAAGGCGTCCAGCCGCTCCAGGTTTCTGTGGAGGCTCGGCGGCAGCTGGTAGAGGAGGGGCCCGAGCCTGTCTCCGAGCGGCCTCGCAAGCGCGATGAAGCGGTCGACCTCCGCCTCGCAGTCCAGCAACTTCTTCATGTGGGTGATGAAGCGGTTGACCTTCACCGCATAGCGGAAGCGCGGCGGCGCCTTCTCCCGCCAGCCTTCGAACGTCGAGGCGAGCGGAAGTCGATAGAAGCTGGCGTTGATCTCTACCGTGTCGAATTCTTCCGAGTAGCGCTGGAACCAGAGCCGCTGCGGCAGTCCCTCCGGATAGAAGATTCCGCGCCAGTGCTTGTACACCCAGCCCGAGCAGCCGACGTGAATATTGGAAACAGTCCCTTCCTGCATCGTTGCAGCTGAACAACGTTGGTCAGCGAGAGTTTCGACTGCCGATGTGGAAGATCATGGCCACGGCGATCGTCAGTGCCGTCTTTACGGCGGTAGTCGTCAGCGCCTTCTGGATTTGGTTCTACAATTTTGCTCCGTCGGCGCCGGGAACGGCTAACGGTCGTGTAGAGGCCGCAGGCGCAGTCGCGACGGTCACGCCGAAGGGTGAGCCGCCCGTCGCACTCGCCCAGAGCCTGGAAGTGGGGCCGGCGGGGCTCGCGATCCCGGTCGTGGGGATCAAGCCCGACCAGCTCGTCGATACGTTCGACGCGGCGCGCAGCCAGGGACGGCGGCACGACGCGATCGACATCATGTCCGCCGAGGGCACGCCCGTGATCGCGGCTGCCGATGGCACCATCGAGAAGCTCTTCACCAGCGTGCGCGGGGGCCTCACCATTTACGAACGGTCGAACGACCAGCGCTGGATCTATTATTACGCGCATCTGGCGGCCTATGCGCCGGGCCTCGCCGAGGGCCAGCGGGTGAAGCAGGGCCAGATCATCGCCCGCGTCGGCCATACCGGCGATGCGAGCGCTGCAGGCCCGCACCTCCATTTCGCGATCAACCAGATGGCTCCGGGCGAGCGCTGGTGGAACGGCACCCCCATCAATCCCTATCCTCTGCTTGCCGGGAAAAAGGCCAGCGGCTAGAGCGCCGGCGCTCTTTCAAACTCTATCCCAAGAGACCTGACATGAAGATCAGCGGCGTGGACATCCGTCCCGGCAACATCATCGAATATGAGGGCGGCATCTGGCGCGCCGTGAAGATCCAGCACACCCAGCCGGGCAAGGGCGGCGCCTACATGCAGGTCGAGATGAAGAACCTCATCGACGGCCGCAAGACCAACGTCCGCTTCCG
>DASVXR010000359.1:0-5110 GCA_036392595.1 Sphingomicrobium sp. | reverse complement strand
CGGCTATCTCGGCGAGGACCAGGACCCGAAGCGCCTGAAGAAGGAGGCCGACGCGATCGGCTATCCGGTGCTGATCAAGGCGGTCGCGGGCGGCGGTGGCAAGGGCATGCGCCGCGTCGACACCGCGAAGGATTTCGACGAGGCGCTGGAAAGTGCGAAGCGCGAGGCGGCGAGCGCGTTCGGCGACGACCGCGTGTTGATCGAGAAATACATTCTTTCGCCGCGCCACATCGAGGTGCAGGTGTTCGGCGACAGCGAGGGCAATGTCATCCACCTGTTCGAACGCGACTGCTCGCTCCAGCGCCGGCACCAGAAGGTGATCGAGGAGGCCCCCGCGCCGGGCATGGACGACGAAACCCGCGAGGCGGTGTGCGGCGCTGCGGTGCGCGCGGCCAAGGCCGTGAACTACGAGAACGCCGGCACCATCGAGTTCATCGCCGACGCGTCCGAGGGCCTCCGCGCCGACCGCATCTGGTTCATGGAAATGAACACGCGGCTGCAGGTCGAGCACCCGGTGACCGAGGAGATCACCGGCCAGGACCTCGTCGAATGGCAGCTCCGCGTCGCGTCAGGCGAGAAACTGCCGAAGACTCAGTCCGAGCTATCGATCAACGGCCACGCGATCGAGGCACGGCTCTATGCCGAGGATCCGGCGAAGGGCTTCCTGCCGAGCGTCGGCAGGCTCGAGCATTTCGACCTCGGCCAAGAAGGCCGCATTGAGACGGGCGTCGAAGAAGGCGATGCCATCTCGCCGTTCTACGATCCGATGATCGCCAAGCTGATCGCGCGAGGCGAGACGCGGGACGAAGCGCTCTCCGAGCTCGCCGCGATCCTCGACAATGTCGAAGTCTGGCCGGTGCGCACCAACGCGGCGTTTCTCTTCAATGCACTGACTCAGCCGGAGTTCGAACGCGCCGAGATCGACACCGGCTTTATCGAGCGGCATCTCGATGAGCTGGTCCCCGACGCTGCGCCCGATCAGTCGGTCGAGCGGACGGCCGCGGCCGTCGCGATCCTCGCCGCCGAAGAGGAGGCGCCGTTGCCCGGTCTTGCCGGCCTCAGGCTCAATGCTCCCGCGCGCCTCGCGGTCGCGCTTGATGGTCGCGCGGTAGAGCTCGGCGACGAGGATGATATCGCCGAAGTCTCGGGCTTTGCCGACGAAGATCGCGTCGTCGTGTTCCACGAGGGCCAGGCCTTCGAATTCAGCCTCGCGGCGCGCGGCACAGTGCATGGCCATGGCGCCCACGACGGAGAGATCGAGGCGCCGATGCCTGGAAAGGTCACGGCAGTCGAGGTTTCGAAGGGCGAAAAGGTTGCAAAGGGACAACGCTTGCTCACGCTTGAAGCGATGAAGATGGAGCATTCGCTGACCGCTCCGTTCGACGGAACGGTCGCCGATCTCTCCGCCTCCACGGGCGGACAGGTCACTGAAGGCCAGTTGCTCGTCCGTATCGAGCCTGAACCAAGTGAGGCGTAGCGGGTTGAAACGGCCGGAGGAGCCCATGCGTCCGACCCTGTTCGTCACTGCCGCCTTTGCCGCCGTCCTCATCGCCCCGCTTGTCGGCTGCGACACCGTCAGCGAGCCCGCCGGAGGCGCGCCGATGCCGCTGATCAACTCGACCGGTCAGCAAATCGGCACCGTCCGCGCCTGGCAGACTCGAGGCAGCATCAGCTTCCGTATCGAAGCCAGGGGCCTGCCGCACGGAGTCCATGGAATCCACGTGCACAGCGTCGGCCGCTGCGATCCGCCGGACTTCGCCAGCGCGGGGCCGCACTGGAACCCGGCGGGTCGGCAGCACGGCATGAACAACCCGCAGGGGCCCCACGCCGGAGACCTGCCCAACGTCGAGGTCGCCGCGAACGGCGTGCTCGGCGCCACCGTCGTCCTGCCCGGCGCGAGCATGGCCAACCTCATCGATGCCGACGGCGCGGCGCTCGTCCTGCACGCCCAGGCGGACGACTACGTGACCGACCCGAGCGGCAACAGCGGCGCCCGCATCGCCTGCGCGGTCATCCAGCCGACGCCGGAAATGCGATAGCCGCCGCTCTTCTCGGAACGGTGAGAGTCGCTGCCGCGTTTTGGTGGCTCACCAGAGGAGTAAGCGTGATGGCAGACAATCGCAGCAACCGAGGCGGGCGCGACCGCGGCCGGGTCGCCGCCGGGCAGGGCTATGAGCTCGGCTATTTCGCCCGCAAGCACGGCATCAGCCGCGGCCAGGCGAGGAGCCTCATCGGCCGCATCGGCAACGATCGCGCCAAGCTCAACGCCGCGGCCCAGAAGCTGAAAGGCTGAGCGATGGCGAAGGAAGGCGTTACCCGCGGAAGCAGCGGGAACAAGCGCAGCCGCGGCGGAGCCGGAAAGGCTTCGAGCGGCAGCGGCTCGAGCAAGGGCGGAGGCGACAAGGCCGGCGGAAGCCGCAGCGGGACAACCGCCCGGCGCTAGCTAGGCCGACAGCTCCGTCGTCTCGACGCGCTTGCGGTAGCGCTCGGCCAGCTCGAGATGCGCCTTGCGGGCAGGCTCGCCGGCGGCGTTGGTGGCCGCCGAGCGTTCCTGGGCGGCACGCCGCATGAAGTAGGAACGATTGCTTTCCATACGCACCACCCCCGATGTGTGGCGAGTCGCCGTATAGCACGGTTCCGCGGGCGGAATGATTCACATGCGTCAATACATCCCTGTAAGCAGGCACTTCGCCGCGCCCCGAGCGTTTTCAACAACATGGATCAGGAGCGCATCGTTGCTGTCGGACTGCTCACCCGGCGTGACCTGAAGCTTCTCGGCCCGGCCTTCGACCGGCTCTGGCCGATCGAAGAGGCACCGGGCTTCGAGGAGCTGATCCGGGCGATCGACGAGGCCGACGAGAAGCTGAAACAGAAGCGGATGGAAATGCCGCAGGAACCGCAGCAATAAAGCCGGAGTGACCGGCAAGTCCGTCCTGCCCCTTGCACTGGCGCTCGCGGTCGCCGGTTGCGGCTCCGCGACCGAGCCGCGCGGCGGCAACGACCGGGTGACGGCGATCTTCACCCAAGGCTTTTCCGGCCCGATCATCGACCGGTCGGGCAAGAAGATCGGCAGCGTCCGCGGCAGGCCCGACAGCCAGGGGTTGGTCGTCGCGTTCGAGGTGAGGGGCCTTTCGCCCGGGCAGCACGGCGTTCACCTGCACTCGGCCGGGCGCTGCGACCCGCCGGACTTCGCGAGCAGCGGTCCCCACTGGAACACCAGGGGAGCGACGCACGGCATGACTGCGCGAGGGCCGCACGACGGCGACTGGGACAATCTCGAGGTCGCCTCCGACGGGCGGGGGAGCACCGACCGGCTGATCCCGCGCTGGCACGGGAAGATCCCGGAAAGCGGCCTCAGCCTGGTGATCCACGCAAACAAGGACGACGAGGCGACCGATCCGGACGGGAACAGCGGCGAGCGGATCGCCTGCGCAGTGGTGATTCCGCCGGCTGTCTAGAGAGCAAAAAAGCGGCCCGGCGCGGGATTTCCGACCGGGCCGCTTATGCTTGGAACGGGCCCCCCGGGGTGGGGTGGGAGGCGCTGTCCCGTTAACCTCATTATCAGGTTTTTTGACAAAGGAAAATTTACGTAAGTTAGCAGGGCGTTACGCAGCCCGCGGACAGGAAAGCCCGTCAGTTGTGGCGGCGGTGCTCCAGCCGGGCGACGAGCCGGCGGCCCTGCCAGAGCTCGCAGTCGACCCCGTCCATCATTTCCTTCGCGGCCTCGATCGCTGCCTGGTCATCCTCGGCTTCAAACCACTCGCCGGACGCGACCTTATTGACCCCGTCGAGGCCATAAAGCCTGTAGTCGGCCACGCTTTTCCAAACCCGTATTTCTGCGTCGCCTGAGCGACATTTCGTCTTGGAAACGGCTGTTTCCGGATTTGGTTTCAAGCTGCGAATTTGCCCTTCAGCGCGAGCGTGGCCGAGGGCCGGGCCTGGGCGCATGGCCGCCGTACTCGCTCTCCTCGCGGTGGTGCAGCGCGTCGGACATGCTCGTCACCTTGCCGGGAGGAAGGTCGCCGACCTCCTCGAGCTCAGCCAGCTCGACCAGCTGCTCATAAGCCTCAGCCATTTGCTCATGCGCCGTCCGGGCCTGTTCGCCCGCGGCGTTGAGCGCAGCCTTCCGCTCGTCGCGCGCCCTCGCGCGATAATAGTCCAGCGACTCGCGTTCCAAGACATCCCCCCGCTTGAGAGGATGCTGTCGAACGGCTGAATCACAAAGCCGTTAACCGCGATTCGAAGGCTCGGTGCGCCGACGTGAGAGGAACGTCGCGGCCGCTCTCTAGGCGAGAGGCCCAGCGACGAGGTAACATCGCAGTATTCGGGAATTTACCAACCTGCATCAGTGTTTCGGCTTAGGCCCGGCCCCGGCACGGTTGAACGCAAGGACATCGCCCGAACAGCCGTGGAAGCCTATGGCGCGGCGGACGTCCGGCCCGGCCGGAGTCGCGTCCAGCGTCCCTTTTCCCGAAGGAGACCATGATGGGCAATACCGCCAGTGACCGCCGCACCGTCGCCGCAAGCGACCCCAGCGAAGTGAAATATTTCGCCAACAAGCACGGGCTCACCACCGAGCAGGTGCTCGACCTCATCAAGCAGCACGGCAACGACCGCAAGGCGCTCGAGGAAGCCGTCGCGAGGATCAAGGGCCCGACGGCGACGACGCCGACCAACGCCTGATCGCCCGAATCAAATGACCCGGCCGGATCGCTCCGGCCGGGTCGTATTAGGTCAGTGGCAAAAGCCTATTGCGCCTGACCGCGCTGGATCGCCCTGGCGATCGCGTTGGCGGTCGTCTGGTTGGCGACCTTGCCGTTGCAGCTACTGGTCGCGTCGTGCGCCAGCACCGCCGCGCTGACGCCGCATACCTGCGCCGCGATGCCGATCGGCAGCTGGACGTTGGCCGGGACCTGCACGTTCACATTGTTGTGGCTGAGAATGTCAGTCAGCTGGACCGAGATCTGGCTGAGGTTGACGTTGATCAGGCCGTTGTTCTGAGTCTGGGCGAGGGCCGGGGTGGCAGCCGCAAGGGCAGCGGCGGCAAGCAACATCTTACGCATTACATCCTCCATTCGAGTGCATAAAAAATGGACGCGCGAGGGCGCCC
>DASVXR010000358.1:0-8662 GCA_036392595.1 Sphingomicrobium sp. | reverse complement strand
GATGTCCTTCTTCCGCTGGCGAAGCGCAGCCGCGACGCCGGCGAGAGTCCCGCCAGTGCCGACCGCGCTGACGAAAGCGTCCACCTTGCCGTCGGTCTGCTCCCAGATCTCCGGGCCGGTGGTGCGCACGTGGATGTCGCGGTTCGCGACATTGTCGAACTGGTTGGCGAAGATCGCGCCATGCGGGTGGTCCCGGGCCAGCTTCTCGGCGAGGCGGCCCGCGACCTTCACATAATTGTTCGGGTTCCTGTACGCGACGGCCGGCACCTCGACGAGCGTCGCGCCGAGGGAGCGAAGGGTATCCTTCTTTTCCTGACTCTGCGTTTCAGGAATGACGATTACCGTCTTCATGCCCAGTGCGTTGCCCACGATGGTGAGGCCGATGCCGGTGTTGCCCGCCGTGCCATCGACGATCAGCCCGCCCGGCCGCAGCTGCCCCTTCTCGATCGCGTCGGTGACGATGCCGAGCGCGGCGCGGTCCTTCACCGAGGCTCCGGGGTTCATGAATTCGGCCTTGCCGAGGATCGTGCAGCCGGTTTCCTCCGAGATTCGGCGGAGCTTGATCAGCGGCGTGTTGCCGATGGCGTCGAGCGTGCTGGAGCGAATGTCCATGAGCGTCTCCGGCGCCTCATGTGGTGGCGCAACTGCGGTCCACAAGTGGTCGCCTAGGCCCTTGCGAGCGAACGGATAGCCGCGGCAAGGGCGTCGCAGTCGCTCATCCGGCTGGCGAGCGCCGGAGTCACCCTGACGCACGATCCCGACGCAAGGCCGTCGCGGTGCACGGTGAAGATCCGGTGCTTGTCGAGCAGCGCCTTGGCCAGCGCGACATTGTCTTCGTGGCTGGTCCGGCCGCGCAGGCGGAAGGCGGTGATCGCGCCGTACGATCCCGGCTCCTCCGGCGTCAGGATCTGGACCTGCGGAAGGCCGATGACCTGATGCACCCAGCGGTCGCGCAGAGCGCGCAGGCGCGCCTGTCGCCGGTCGGCGCCCATCGCAGCCTGGAACTGCAGGGCCGCCGGAACAGTCAGATGGGCCGCATAGTCGGGCGTGCCCGTATGGACGCGAGTGAGGATGTCGGTGCTCGACGGGCTTTCCGCGGGGTCAGGGTCGATCGCGCCGATCCGCTCGCGGCGGATGTAGATCGCGCCCACGCCAAGCGGAGCGCCGACCCACTTGTGCAGGTTCATGCCGATGAAGTCGGCCTTGAGATCGGGGAGGCGGAAGTCGAGCTGGCCGACGCTGTGGGCAGCATCGACGATGGCATCGATGCCGCGCTCACGAGCGAGCGTGGCGATGTCGGCGACAGGCAGCACCAGGCCGGTGCGATGGCTGAGGTGCGTCAGAAGGACCATGCGGACCGCGGGATTGGCATCGAAAGCGGTGCGATAGGCGTCGATCAGCGACTGGCGCGTCGCCGGTTCGGGCAGGGCGATCTTGATCACTTTCACGCCGCGGCGAGCGGCGAGCGATTCCATGCTCGTCTGCATGCTGTCGTAATCGAGGTCGGCGTAGAGCACCGCCTCGCCGGGCTTGAGGCGATTGTACTGCAGGATCAGCGCCTTCATCGCCTCGGTGGCGTTGCGGGTGAAGGCGATCTCCTCGACCGACACGCCCATCGCGCTAGCGAGCGCGGCCTGCGCGGCCTGGAGGTCGGGAACCATCGTCCGGCGCGCGTAATAGCTCGTGTCGCGGTTCACCCGTTCGACCTGCGCCCGGTAGGCGGCGAGCACCGGCCGCGCCATCATCCCCCAATTGCCGTGCTCGAGCTGGATGATCTCGCGAGTCACGTCATATTCGCGGGCGATCCGTTCCCAATCGCCGGCGGTCGCGGCGGCGGCAATCGGTCCGGCGGCGAACGGGACGGCGGCGGTGGCGCCGAGCATGGTTCTTCGATCCATTTCCATGAGCCGTTTGTGGGTCAGACCCGGCGGTAGCGCAAATAATAAGGACGGCGGCCTTCCCGCCGCGACTTGGCGCCGTAGCGCGTCTCGATCCAGCCGCCGGAGGGCTCGAGGAAGTCACTGGGCCTCTCGGCAAGCCATTCAAACTGGTGAGCATGGCGCTGCATCACCATCAGCGACCAGGTGAGATAGGTCGGATCGTCTGTCGCCAGCCGGAACTCGCCGCCCGGCTTCAGCTTTGAGGCGAAGAGATCGACGGGACGGTCGTTGACCATGCGCCGCTTGGCGTGACGCGCCTTCGGCCACGGATCGGGGTGCAGCAGGTAGATGAAGCTCAGTGCGCCATCGGGCACCCGTTGCAGCACCTCGAGCGCATCGCCGCGCCAGAGGCGGACATTGGCGAGATGCTTGTCGCGAATGTGCGCGAGCGCGGCCGCGACCCCGTTGAGGAACGGCTCGGCCCCGATGAAGCCGTGGTCCGGGAGCATGTCGGCGCGGTCGGCGAGATGCTCGCCCGAGCCGAAGCCGATCTCGAAATGGAGCGGGCGGTCCTCGCCGAACAGCCGCGGTGAAGTGATCTCGCCCTCCGCAGGCACCTCAATCTGCGGCAGGAGCTTCTCGACGAGCTCCTGCTGGCCTTTGCGCAACTTGTGCCCGCTCGACCGGCCATAGAGGCGGTTGAGCGTCAGCGGGTCGCCGGATTTGAACGCGGTCATGCCGCGCGAGCGCCTAGGGCGGTCCGCCTGCTTTGGGAACCTCTGCGCAGGTCTGGCGTCAAATGTCGCAAAAGAGGGAAGCAGCATGGACGAAGCAGGCGCAGTCAGGCTTGTGCGGCCGATCGCGATCATTCGGCACCCCATCTACAGCATGCTGTTTCCGGTGCCGGTGGTCTGCTTCCTCGGCGTGCTCCTTACCGATATCGCCTACGTGAAGAGCGATGGGGCCCTGATCTGGCTCTCCTTCTCCAGCTGGCTCCTGCTTTTCGGCCTGCTGTTCGGAGCGATCGCCGCGCTCGTGCTGCTGATCGATGTCATTCGAAGTCCGGGGTTGCGCCGCGGCGCCGGCTGGGCGCATCTCCTGTTCTTTTACGCCGCCCTGCTCGTGGAGCTGTTGAGCGTGTTCATCCACGAGCGCGACGGCTGGACCGCTGTAGTTCCGATCGGACTTACGGCGTCGATCGTCGGAGCGGTGCTCATCCTGATCGCTGCCTGGCTGCGCCGGCCCGCGGTGGAGGTCGTGCCATGATCCGCTTCACCGGCCTCTGCGTAGCAGTCGCGGCGCTCGCGGCGTGCAGCAGCTCGCAGCAGATCGATCCGATGCAGCAGACCGGGCCCGACCCGCTCCTGCCCAAAGTGAACGAGCCGATCCTCCTGCCCCGCACCAACGTTCCGCCTGTGGTCGGCTGGAAGAAGGGTGAATTGCCGATTGTCCCGGCGGGCTTCCGGATCCAGCCGATGGCGACCGGCTTGATGAGCCCGCGGCGCGTCTATGCGCTGCCGAACGGCGACATCCTCGTGGTCCAGGCCCTGAAGGAGGGCAAGGAGCCGATCGAGCGTCTCAAGAACCCCTTCTTCGACCTGATCTTCGGCTCCGCCCACGCCACCAGCCAGAAGGGGCCGACCAACCGCATCACGCTGCTGCGCGATGCCGACGGCGATGGAACACCCGAGCTCAAGAGCGTCCTCCTCGACCATGTCAATTCACCGTTCGGGATCGTTCTGGTCGGCAGCGACCTCTACGTCGCCGAGACCGACAAGATCATGCGCTACCCCTTCACTCCGGGGCAGACGACGATCACGGCGAAAGGGCAGAAGGTGATCGACCTGCCGGCGGGCGCGATCAACCATCACTGGACCAAGGACCTGACCGCCAGCCCCGACGGCTCGAAGCTCTATGTGAGCATCGGATCGAACAGCAACGTGCAGGAGCGCGGGCCGGAGGCCGAGACGGGGCGAGCAGCGATCTGGCAAGTCGACCCGAAAACGGGCTCCTATCGGATTTTTGCGAGCGGCCTGCGCAACCCGAATGGACTGACCTTCTATCCGGGAAGCAACACGCTCTGGGCGGTGGTGAACGAGCGCGACGAGTTGGGGTCGAACCTGGTACCCGACTATATGACGTCCGTAAGGGACGGCGGCTGGTATGGCTGGCCGTTCAGCTATTGGGGTCAGCACGTCGATGCCCGCGTCCACCCGCAGCACCCGGAGCTCGTCGCACGCGCGATCAAGCCCGATTACGGGCTGAGCTCGCACGTCGCGCCGCTCGGGCTCACCTTCTACACCGGCGCGAGCTTCCCGCCGATGTTCCGCGGCGGCGCCTTCGTCGGCGAGCACGGCAGCTGGAACCGCGCGGAGCTCAACGGGTACAAGGTCGTGTTCATCCGCTTCGCCGGCGGACGACCCGCTGGCAAGCCGATCAATTTCGTCACGGGCTTCCTCGGCCCCGACGGAAAGATTCGCGGGCGCCCGGTCGGCGTTGCGGTCGACCGAACGGGCGCTCTCATCATCGCCGATGACGTCGGCAATCTTGTCTGGCGCGTGAGCTACGCGGGCGCCGCTTCGGGAACCCAGCAGCGGCCGTAAGCGTCAAATCCGTCGCAGTCCGCATCGGAGGAGGAGAGAAGAAATGAATGGCAACGACACCCCTCGCGGCGCTCATCCGCGCAGCACGGCGCAGATCGGCGGCCATCCGCTGCACCCAATGTTGGTTCAATTCCCCATCGTCTGCTTCATCCTGACCTTCATTTTCGACATCTTCTACACCCGCGGCGACACCGGCGTTGCGCCTTATTCGAGCTGGGTTCTTGGGATTGGACTCGTGATGGCGGCCCTGGCCGCGGTGGCCGGCCTCACCGATTTCATGGGCGACAAGCGCATCCAGCGCGGCGACGCGGTCAAGCACATGCTCGCCAACGTAACCGCGGTCGTGCTCGAAGTGGTGAACCTCGTGCTTCGCCTGAAGAACCCCGATTCTATTGCGTCACCGGGAGTCTATATCTCCGGCATCGTCGTGCTCATCCTGGTTTACAGCGGCTGGCTCGGCGGCAAGCTCGTGTACATCCACGGCATCGGCGTGCACGACAGTCACAACGTCTAGGGCTGACAAGCCTTGTTGAGGGTCGTCGCTTTCAGGAAGGCGATCCTCGCGGGTGCTGCGGGAGCCCTCGCCTGGGAAGCGGCGGTGCGTGTCCTTGCGATCGCCGGCGTTCCCGTCTTCGATCTCGTCCGCGAGCTTGGGACCCTGCCGTTTCCGAACGGAAGCGCCGCCGAATGGTGGCCCGCGGGACTGGCCGCGCATGCGTCGGTCGGCGCGGGCTGGGCGCTATTCTACGCTTATTTCTTCTGGGGCCGGTTTCGCTGGCCGCCGGGCATCCAGGGCCTCGCCTTCGCTGCTTTGCCGGCCGTGCTCGCGATCCTCATTGCGGTGCCCCAACTGCGGCTGATGCACCTGCACGAGGACGTCGTGCGGCTCGACTGGCGATCTTACCTCACCGGCCTCCAATCGACGAAGCTCGGCGGCCTGCTGCTCGGGCACGCGCTGTTCGGGCTGACCGTCGGCGCCATCTACACGCACCCCGTCGGCTACGCGGTGGGCCGGCCTCCGCGACCGCGCTCGGCGACGCCGCGCAATCGCGAGCGCTCGGGAGAAAGACGGCGCCAAGCGGACAGCGCCTTCATTTTCGCGACCGGCATCGAATGCAGCTATCCGACGATCGAGGGTGGAAAGTGGCGCCGCGACGAAATGGCGACGATGCGCCACTATGGCAATTGGCTCCGCGATTTCGAGCTGGCGAGGAAGATCGGAGTCTCGCACCTGCGTTACGGTCCGCCGCTGCACCTGATTTACGACGCGCCCGGCAGCTTCCGTTGGGAGCTGATCGACGAAGCCATGGCAGACCTGGAGGCGCATGGCCCAGAGCCGATCGTCGACCTCTGTCATTTCGGAGTCCCGACCTGGCTGGGGGACTTTCAGAATCCGGAGGTTGCGCCGGCTCTGGCGGAATATGCCGCCGCTTTCGCCAAGCACTATCCGTGGGTGCGCTTCTACACGCCGGTCAACGAGATGTATGTTTGTGCGCGCATGAGCGCGCTCGACGGCGTGTGGAACGAGCAGTTGCAGGACGAGGCCGCGTTCATCAACGCCTGCTTCAACCTGGCCGCGGCGAGCGTCGGAATGACGGACGCGATCCTCCGGGAGCGCCCCGAGGCGATATTCGTCAACAGCGAGAGCAGCGAATTCTACCAGCCGTGCTGCCCTGATCCGGAAATCCAGCTTCTCGCCGAGGTTGAAAATGAACGTCGCTTCCTGCCGCTCGACCTGCTCTACGCGCACGAGGTGAGCGACAGGATGCTCGAGAGCATCCGGCAGTACGGCCGATCCGACGATTATCGCCGGTTCCTCCAGCGCCAGGTGCCTCGCCGAACGATCCTCGGCGTCGATTATTACGAGTGGAACGAGAAGCTGATCGACCAGGAGGGAGAGAAGCGAGCGCTCGGGGAGCTGTTCGGCTGGTACGTGATCGCCAGCCAATATTGGGAGCGGTACCGGCGCACGATGATGCATACCGAGACCAACCGCATCGATGCTTCGGACGCTCCGCGGTGGCTGTGGCGGCAGTGGCATAATGTCCAGCTGCTGCGCCACGCCGGAGTGCCGCTGGTCGGCTTCACCTGGTACAGCCTCACCGACCAAATCGACTGGGGCATCGCGCTCGCTGAGGCCATCGGAACGGTCGATCCGGTCGGGCTGTTTGATCTCAACCGCGACGCCCGGCCGGTGGGCCTTGCCTACATGCACCTCATCAACATGCACCGCGACCAACCCGAATATCGCCAGTGCGAGGCGCTGAGGGAGATCCTTGCCTGATGCCGGGCTTCCTCAGCGCACACGGCTATGACCCCGGGCCGACGCAGCGGCCGCTGCTTGCGGGCGCGATTGCCGGCGTCCTCGCGACTTTGCCGGCAATCGCGATGCTCTACCTCATGGGCTCGCTGCGGATCGAAGCGGGCATTCTCGGGAGGTCGGAGTTCGTCACGGTTGCGGCCGGCTGGTTAATCATGGCCGCGGCCGGCGCGGTGTATGGGCGCCTGTTCGGCCGGGCAGCCAACGACCGGCGCGGCGGCTGGCTGTTCGGAATGGCATTCGGATTCGCCTTGTGGGCCGCTGGGGCTGTCCTGGTCCTTCCGCTGGCGAGCGGCGGCTATGCTCCTGCGGGGCGGGCCGCGGTCGGCCTGTTCCTGTCGCTCGTCGTCTGGGGCGCCGCGCTGGGTCTGATTCACCCGTTCGTCCACCGTCCGCTCCACGAGCGGCTCGAAACCGCCGCCAGGAGGATGGGCCCGCACACCGGAGCGCCGCGGGTCAAGAGCCGCGACGCGGCGCTCAAGCCTCGACGGGAAGAGCCTCCGACCCAACGGCGGCCTTGAGGTCCTCGACGAGGTCGAGCCGCTCCCAGGGGAAGAAATCGCCCTCCGACTTGCGGCCGAAATGGCCGTAGGCGGCCGTCGGGCGATAGATCGGCTTGTTGAGGCCGAGATAGGTGCGGATTCCGCGAGGAGTGAGGCGGCCCAGCTTGTCGATCCTGCCGATCGCCTGCTCGAGCTGCTCGTCGCCCACCGTGCCGGTGCCGTGCGTGTCGACGTAGAGCGACAGCGGCTCCGACACGCCGATCGCATAAGCGAGCTGGATCGTGCAGCGGCGCGCGAGCCCGGCGGCGACGATATTCTTGGCGAGATAGCGGGCCGCATAGGCCGCCGAACGGTCGACCTTGGTCGGGTCCTTGCCGGAGAAGGCGCCGCCGCCGTGCGGGGCCGCGCCGCCATAGGTGTCGACGATGATCTTGCGGCCGGTGATCCCGGCGTCGCCTTCCGGCCCGCCGATCTCGAAGCTTCCGGTCGGGTTGATGTGATAGACGGTCTCATTGCCGAGAAGCCGCGCGGGCATGACGCGGGCGACGACGTCCTTCACATAAGCGTGGAGCTCGGCCTGCTTCTCGCCTTTGTCATAGCCCGGCTTGTGCTGGGTCGAGACGACGATCGCCGTCGCCTTGGCGGGCTTGCCCTCTTCGAAGCGCAGGGTGACCTGGCTTTTGGCGTCCGGCTCGAGGAAAGGGGCCGCGCCGGAATGGCGGTCCTTCGCCATCTCCATCAGGATCTTGTGGCTGTAGTCGAGGGTCGCCGGCATGAGGTCGGGAGTCTCGTCGCAGGCGAAGCCGAACATGATCCCTTGGTCGCCCGCGCCCTCGTCCTTGTTCTCGCCCGCATCAACGCCCTGAGCGATGTTCGCCGACTGCGGATGGAGGTGGTTGGCGAAGTCGAACCGGTCCCAGTGGAAGCCCGCCTGCTCATAACCGATCTCGCGGACGGTCTTGCGAACCGCTTCCTCGATCTCTTCGCGGATGCCGGGCGCCCAATTGCCCTCGCGGTCCATGATCCCGGTGCCGCGGATCTCGCCGGCGAGGACGACGCGGTTCGTCGTCGTCATGGTTTCGCAGGCAACTCGGGCCTCGGGGTCCTTCGACAGGAACAGGTCGACAATCGCATCGGAAATCTGGTCGGCGACCTTGTCCGGATGGCCTTCGGACACGGATTCGGACGTGAAGAGATAGGAGCTGCGCATGAGTGGAGGGCGTTCCTCGGTTAAGGATATAAAGAAAGCTTTATATGTCGCCTCTAGCGGCGGCTACGGCCGAGCACAATGGCTCCGAACAGCAATAAGAAGCCGAGTAGCAGCGGGATCGAATTGCCGAAGCGCGCGAAAGGCGG
>DASVXR010000357.1:0-11064 GCA_036392595.1 Sphingomicrobium sp. | reverse complement strand
GTGCATTGGGTGAAGCCTTCGAAGATCTTCGCTTCGACACCGGCGTGATAGACGCCGATCGCTCCCGAAATGGCGATTGCCGCCGCGGCGAGGAGGGTCAGCGTCCGCGAGCGGCCGGATTCCGCGGGGGCCGTAAAGGCCAGCGCGGCGAGCAGGATCGCTGCGGCGTGCGGCCAGCGCTGCCAGTAGCACATCTCGCAGGGGTGAAGCCCGCCGAGATATTGCGAGCCGAGGGCCCCGCCGAGCAGCGCCAGCGGCAGAAGCAAGGCGATGAGCCGGGCGAGCGCCGCTCGGCTCATCGTGAGCGGACCGCGGGGTTCAACCGCAAGTGCTTCAGCCATCTGGCGCTAGCGCAGCTTCTTCGGGCTGGCTGCCGAGGCAACCGACAGCGGCCCGGCGAGCCGCTTCAGAGTCTTGATCGCATAATCGAGCTGGAAGTCCTTGACCCCGGCCTTTTCAAGCTCGGCCGACGTCATCGCGAAGCGCGGGTCCGTCGTATCGTCCTTCTCGAGCAGCTTGTCCTCGACCTTGCTCTGCGCGAGCAGGTGCCGGCGAAGGTCGGCCTCGCGGATTGCAGGCCGGTCCTTGTAGTCGGGGTCCGACAGCTGCGGAACGACGATGTCGGGCTCGATTCCGCCGGCCTGAACCGAGCGGCCCGACGGCGTGTAATAGCGCGCCGTCGTCAGCCTCAGGGCGCTTTGCGGGCCGGTGATGACCACCGTCTGCACGGAGCCCTTGCCAAAGCTCGTCTCGCCCATGATGAGCGCGCGGCGGTGATCCTGGAGGGCGCCGGCGACGATCTCCGACGCCGAGGCGGTTCCGGCATCCGTCAGGACGATCACGGGCAAGCCGTGGGCCATGTCGCCCGGCCGCGCGTAGTAGCGCTCGATGTCGCTCTTGTCGCGGCCGCGCTGCGAGACGATCTCGCCGCTGTCGAGGAAATCGTCAGCGACATCGACGGCCTGGTCGAGCAGGCCTCCGGGGTTCGAGCGCAGGTCGACGATATAGCCGAGCGGCTTGCCGCCGGTCGCCTTGTCGATCGACAGCAGTCCAGACTTCACCTGGTCGCCGACATTGCCCGAGAATGTGTTGATGTTGAGATAGCCGATGCCGTCCTTGACCTCCCACTTCACCGGCCGAAGCTCGATGCGCTCGCGGACGAGATTGACGTCGAACGGCTTGTCGCGGCCGGAGCGCACGATGGTGAGCTTGATCGGAGTGCCGGGCGCGCCGCGCATCTTGTCGACCGCCTCGTCGAGGCTGAGACCGTAGAGCAGCTCGCCGTTGATGTGAGTGATATAGTCGCCGGCCTTGATTCCAGCGCGCCAGGCGGGCGTGTCCTCCGTCGGAGCGATCACCTTGATGACTCCATCCTCGGCGGTCACGGAAAGGCCAAGGCCGCCGTAATTGCCGTCGGTGGTGGTCTTCAGCTGCTGGAAGTCGGACGCTTCCACGTAGGAAGAATGCGGGTCGAGCGCTGCGAGCATCCCGTCGATCGCGCCCTTGATCAGCGTGTGGTCGTCGACCTGGTCGACATAGTTCGCCTTCACCCGCTCGTAGACGCTCATGAACTTCTCGAGCTCCTGGTAATTGGCCGTGTCGGCCGCCGCCAGCGAGCTGGTCGTCACGGGCACCAGGGAGAGCGCTCCGACGAGCGCGAGCGATGGAAGGAACTTACTGATCTTCTTCATGGGTCGCGTCCTGTTTCGGCGGCGTCTCACGCATTTAGCCGCCTTTAGCTGCCTTTGACAGACTGGCAGATGAACCTGCGATGAGAGCGGGCGAGATTCGGCGCCCATTTTGGGACAATTCCACCCCCAGGGGCCCCAGCGTCCGACCGATCGCGTCCCCAAGTCTCACCCGGTCGCCTGTCTTGAGCGGCGAGGAAACATTGAGCAGCAGGGTCATCCAGCCGCTCCCGTGATCGATGATGAGGATGCCGTCATAGTCGCGGAACGGGCCGGAGAAGCGCACCACGCCGTCCGCGGGCGCTGCAACGGCAATGCCGCGGCCAGTGGCCAGCGTCAGGCCGCGTGAACGCACTCCGCTAGAATTCACCGAGCCGAGCCCGTCGGTCACATCTGCCGCCACCGGCAGCCGGTACGGAAACGGCGCGCCGACGGCTGCCGCTTCCGGCGCAATTGGGCGCGCGGGAGCTGGATCGTCCTGCGCGAGCTCGGCCGCGAGCTCGGCTGCCATGCGGGTGCCCGCTTCGCCGCTTTGCAGCTTCTCGACGTTCTCGCCGGCGGCAAGCGCGACGTCACTCGCGCTCAGCGCCTGCGAACCCGAGGCATTTGCAGCCGCGATGGCCTTGCTCTCCAGCGCCGCGAAACGATTGCGCCTGGCGAGCAGGTCCTGACGGCTGGCCACCAGCTCCGCCCTGGCCGCCCCTGCCGCCCGCTCCAGCCGCTCGGCCTGGCTGAGCTGTGCCGACAGCGCCGACGTCCGCGCACGGATCACCGGCATGGTCGAATTGAGCAGCAGGCGAACCTTCACGAACTCGTCGATGCTGCCGCGGTCGGCGATGGCGACGAGCGGCGGCCGCTGTCCCATGACGGCGAGAGCGGTGAGCAGTGACGAGACCGGCCGCTGCTCGTCGGCGAGCTGCTGCCGCCGCGTCGCGAGAGCCGCCGATACGAGTCTCAGCTGGGCGTCTGCAGCCGTGATTCGCGCTTCGGCCGCCTCAAGCGCCTGTGCGGCCGATTCCTGCTCGGCGTGAACGCGATCCGCTTCGCTGCGCGCCTGATCGGCCGTTCGCTGGAGCCTTGCGGCCCGAGCCTCGGCCGCCGCCTGCTCGGCCCGGGCTTGCCTGATCTCGGCGTCGAGCGGATTGGGCTGCTGCGCGGGAGCGCTGCTGGCCAGCGCGATGCTGAGTGCGAGTGAGGGAAGGACGAAGGCGCGCATCGGCTAACCTTCGCGATGATAGGGGTGGTTCGCAAGGATCGACGTCGCTCGAAACAATTGCTCCGCGAGCATCGCGCGGACCAGCAGGTGCGGCCAGGTCGCGGGGCCGAACGACAGGAGGAGGTCGGCGCTTCGGCGCTGCTCCTCGTCATGACCCCCGTGGGCGCCGACGAGGAACCGGGCTTCGCGCTTGCCGCCGTCGCGCCAGCCCTCCAGCTTTTTCGCAAGCTCGACCGACGTCAGCGCCTGCCCGCGCTCGTCAAGTGCGATCGTGACGCTGGCCGCGGGCGGCTGAGGGACGTTGCCGCCCCTCTCCGGAAGCTCCGTCACCTTCACCGGCCATGTGATGCGTTTCAGGTAGCGCTCGACCAGCTCGGCTTCGGGAGTCCGGCCGATTTTGCCTCGCGCGACGATGTGGAGGAGCACTAACGCGAGAAAGCGGGAGTGCCGAACGGCCACGTCAGTGCGGACTTGAACCCCTCGTAGATCGCTCGCGCAGTCTCCGCGATCGTTCGTGGCCGGTCATTGCCGCCGCGGGCAAAGATGGCGACTGCGATCCGGTGCCCGTCGGGCATGGTGATGAAGCCGACGTCGTCGGCAAGGCCGTTGAGCGTCCCCGTCTTATGCTCCACCGGCACACCCGGAAGCATTGCCTTCATGCGGTTCTTGCCCGTCTCGCACTGCGCCATGAGGTCGAGCAGGTAATCGCGGCTTTGGGGCTTGATCAGCTCGGCCTTGTAGATGCGCTTCAGCAGGTCGACCATCGCCATCGGCGTGCTGGAATCGCGCCGGTCCCAGAGGTCGCGCCTGTCGCTCAGGAGCTGGGCGATCGTCCGGTCGACGCGCAAGCCGTTGACGCCATTGTCCTGGAGCCAGTCGTGGAGCGCGTGGGGGCCGCCGAGGTCCTTCAGCAGGATATCGGTTGCGATATTGTCGCTGTGGATCAGCATCCGGGCCATCAGGCGCCGGGCCGGAATCCCGTTGATCGTGTCGTCGAGCGAACGGCGGCCGTGATCGACCTGCGCCAGGTAGAGCGCCGCAACCGCGACCTTGACCGTGCTCGCCATCGGGAAAGGCGTGTTCCCCTTGACGCTGATGCTCTCGCCGCTGGTGAGATCGAGCGCGGCGATTCCAACGTCCGCCGACTTGTTGGCGACCATTTCGGAAATCTGCTGCTCGAGGTTGAGCATGCTCGGCGACGAGGCCGCAGCAGCAGGCTGTGCGACAAACGCAAGAATAGTGAAGAGGACGACCGGTAAACGCATGTGCCTCACCCTCGCGCCGCAGTCACGGCGGACTCATCGCCAAACGCCCACATTCGTTCCAAATTGTAAAAATTTCTTACTTCGGGACGGAAAATGTGGACGATCACATCGTCCGCATCGATGAGCACCCAGTCGGCTGCCGGAAGCCCCTCGATTCGAACGCTTTTCCCAAATCGCTCCTTGATCTTGTCGGCAAGCTTAACCGCCATGGACGCGACCTGGCGCGTGGAGCGCCCGGAGGCGATCACCATGTGATCCGCGATGTTCGATTTGCCGGAGAGCGGGATGGAAACGACCTCCTGGGCCTGGTCGTCGTCGAGCGACTGGAGGACAAGTCGGTGGAGGTCATCGACGTCACTGGGAGTGCGACCGTTCGGGGCGGTCTCAGCGGGAGTTTCTGCCAAGTGGTCTCCTGACTGATAAAGGCATGGCCAAGCGCTGTTGACGCGACGCACGGGGAAGCGATCGACGATGCCAGTTGGGGTCGTGCGCGCGGATGGCGGTTGCGGACGTGGGGTCGGGCGGCAGGCGAAGCATTAAGATCGCCGGTGCACTCCACTCCGTCCAGTGTTTCGCCTGGCTGGAAGGATGGACGAACCTACCTAGCCAACCCATCGCGCGCGCCGCGTGGGCAGACGAATCATAACCGGGCCGGCGAATCACCGCAATCGGGACTTCGCGAGCTAACCCCCTCCAATCACGCCATTTGTGAAAATTTGGCAGGGTGTCGCTCCCAAGCAACCAGATGAACTCGTGAGAGGGAAATCGCTTCTTGATCAGCCGCACCGTCTCCACGCTGTAGCGGCTGCCTTCCCGCGTCTCGAAATCGGACACCTTGATCGGCGCTCGTCGCGACATGCGCAGGGCTGACGCGACCCTCGCCTCGAACGGCGCCATGTCGGTCGCGCCCTCCTTCAGCGGATTCCCCGGCGAGACCAGCCACCAGATCTCGTCGAGCCCGAGCGCATCGAGCGCGGCGAGGCTGATCCGGCGGTGCCCCTTGTGCGCCGGGTTGAACGAGCCGCCGAGGAGGCCGATGCGCGCCATGCACCGCAGCTAGCATGAGCAACGAAGCGAGCCTAATGTCCGCGAGGGGGGTGCGAATGGGCGAATTCGAAGCAGTTGCGGATGCGGTCACCGGCGGAGTTGTCGGTCGCGCCCTCGAGCACAAGGCCGGTGAAGGCGACGGCCATACGCATGAGGGCAATTGCCTCAACTGCGGCGCGCCGCTCGCCGGACCCTTCTGCCACGAATGCGGCCAGCACGCCCACGTCCATCGGACGCTTGAGGCCTTCTTCCATGATTTCCTTCACGGAGTTCTTCACTTCGAAGGCAAGATCTGGCGCACCCTGCCGCTCCTTGCCTGGAAGCCCGGCGAGCTGACCCGCCGCTACATCGACGGTCAGCGGGCGAGCTTCGTCTCGCCGATCGCTCTGTTCCTTTTCAGCGTATTCCTGATGTTCGCGGTGGTGGGACTGACCAGCACAACCGCTCATGTGTCCGCGAAAGCCTCAGCCGATGCGGCACGGGAGTTGAACATCGACCAGCAAAGGCTAGCGATCCTGCAGAAGCAGCGGGCTTCTGCCACAGGGCCGGTGGCGGCAAGCCTGGACGAGCAGATCAGTGACCTGAAGAGGGAAATGGTTGCACTCACGGCCGTCAGAGAGGGGAAAATCGACGCAAGCTTCCAATTCGCCGGCGACTATCTCGGCGGTCTCGGCGACAAGCTTGCGTCAAAGAACCCCGAGCTGCTCTTCTACAAGATCAAGACCAACGCCTATAAGTTCAGCTGGGCGCTGATCCCGATCTCCGTGCCCTTCGTCTGGCTGCTGTTCCCGTTCAACAGGCGGTTCCGGCTGTACGACCACACGGTCTTCGTCACCTATTCGCTCTGCTTCATGATGCTGCTTCTCGCCGCAGCGTCGCTGGTCGGGCTCGTGTCTGATTCGGTGGCAAGCCTCGCCTGGTTCGTCCCGCCGGTCCATATGTACCGGCAGCTTCGCGGAACGTACGACCTGAGCAAGCGCGGCGCGCTGTGGCGGACCGCCTTGCTCACGATCTTCGCCTTTATCGCAATCGGGCTGTTCGGGAGCCTGCTCGTGACGCTGGGCGCGTTCGACTAGGCGCCGGCGGTCGCCGGCCCGCCGATTGCGCCCGGCTTTGGCCGCTTCGCCTTCGGGATCGACGAGCCCGCGGCCGGGATCGATGGACCCTTGACGCCGCCGCGATCGATCGGCTCGCCGGCGAGCAGCTTCTTGATCTCGTCGCCGGTCAGCGTCTCATATTCGAGCAGCGCCTTGGCGAGCGTCTCGAGCTGCTCTCGGTGCTCGGTCAGCACGTGCTTGGCGCGGTCGTAGCCCTCGTCGACGATGCGGCGAATTTCCTTGTCGATCGCCTGCGCCGTCTCGTTCGACATATTCCGCTGGCGGTTGACCGAATAGCCGAGGAAGACCTCTTCTTCCGCATCGGCGTACTGCAGCGGCCCAAGCAGGTCGGACATGCCCCAGCGCGTCACCATGTCGCGCGCCAGGGTCGTCGCATAGCTGATGTCGGAAGAGGCGCCGGAAGACACCTTGTCGTAGCCGAAGATCAGCTCCTCCGCGACGCGCCCGCCCATGCTGACCGCCAGGTTCGCGTACATCTTGTCGCGGTGGTAGCTGTAATTGTCGCGCTCCGGCAGGCGCATGACCATGCCCAGCGCGCGGCCGCGCGGGATGATCGTCGCCTTGTGGATCGGGTCGGATGCCGGCTCGTGGAGAGCGACGATGGCGTGGCCGGCCTCGTGGTAGGCGGTCATCCGCTTCTCGTCCTCGGTCATGACCATGGACTTGCGCTCGGTGCCCATCAGCACCTTGTCCTTCGCCTCCTCGAACTCCTGCATCGCTACCAGGCGCTTGCCCTTGCGCGCGGCCAGCAGCGCGGCCTCGTTGACGAGGTTGGCGAGGTCGGCCCCGGAGAAGCCCGGAGTGCCGCGGGCGATCACCCGCGCATCCACGTCCGGCGCCAGCGGCACCTTCTTCATGTGGACGCCGAGGATCTGCTCGCGACCGTCGATATCGGGGCGCGGAACGACGACCTGGCGGTCGAAGCGGCCCGGGCGCAGGAGCGCCGGGTCGAGCACGTCGGGCCGGTTGGTGGCGGCGATGATGATGATGCCTTCGTTGGCCTCGAAGCCGTCCATCTCCACGAGGAGCTGGTTCAGAGTCTGCTCGCGCTCGTCGTTGCCGTTGCCGAGGCCGGCGCCGCGATGGCGACCAACCGCGTCAATCTCGTCGATGAAGACGATGCACGGGGCCGACTTCTTCGCCTGGTCGAACATGTCGCGGACTCGGCTGGCGCCGACGCCGACGAACATCTCGACGAAGTCCGAACCGGAAAGGGTGAAGAAGGGGACGCCCGCCTCACCCGCGATGGCGCGGGCGAGAAGCGTCTTGCCGGTGCCCGGAGGGCCGACCAGCAGCGCGCCCTTGGGGATCTTGCCGCCGAGGCGGGCGAACTTGCCCGGGTCCTTCAAATATTCGACGATCTCCTGAAGCTCCTCGCGGGCCTCGTCGATCCCGGCGACGTCCGCGAAGGTCACCCGGCCCTGTTTCTCGGTCAGCATGCGCGCGCGGCTCTTGCCGAAGCCCATGGCTCCGGAGCCGGCGTTCTTCTGCATCTGACGCATGACGAAGAAGCTGATTCCGAGGATGAGCAGGAAGGGCAGCGAATTGTAGAGCATGTAGAGCCAGATGCTCGAGCCTTCCTCGCCCTTCACCTGGACCGCGACGCCCTTGTTGATCAGCCGGTCGGAGACGTTCGCATCCGCCGGAGCGGTGGTGCGGAACTGCTCGCCGCTCGCGAGCTTGCCGCTGATGGTGCTGTTCCCGCCGGTGCTGGTCGCCATGACGACCGTCCGGACATTGCCGTCGTCGACCTGGCGGATGAAGTCGGAATAGGGAATCGGGTTGCCCGCCGTTGCGCGCGAGCCGCCGTCGAGCATCTGAACGAAGAGGACGAGCGCGAACAGCACTCCGACCCAGATAAGCAGGCTCTTGGTCCAGGGATTGCCGGGCTTCTTGTCCTTGTCGTTCATCGCTTTCTCGTCGCGGAGCAAAACGCTCCAGGCCTTAAAATAGGCGCGTTGGCACCAATAACAATGTTCGCCTTAGGAAGCGGTGAACGGCGAGCTTCACTTGACAGGCGAGCGGGCTGGTGCGCCATTGCGGGCCGCGGGGGCGCAGCATGCAGGATCAGCCGAGTGCATCCGACAAGTCCGTAACGCTCTTCCTGAGCTACGCGCGCACTGACGCGGCCTTCGCCCACCGCCTGGCGACAGCACTCGAGCAGGCGGGCTTCACCATCTGGTGGGATGCGCTGATCGAAGGCGGCGAAGCTTATTCGCGGTCCATCGCCGAGGCATTGGAGACGGCCGACGTCGTGATCGTCCTCTGGTCAGCGAACTCGGTGGAATCAGACTGGGTCAGGGACGAGGCGGCGCAGGGGCGCGAGCGCCATCGGCTGGTGCCGCTGTCGATCGACGGCACGAGGCCGCCGCTCGGCTTCCGCCAATACCAGGTGGTGGACATCAGCCGCTGGCACGGCCGCAAGGGCGCGCCCGAGATCGCCGCGATCGAGCGAGCCATCGATTCCGTCCTGCACCATCGCCATTCGCCGCATCCGCCCACGCCCGTCCGGATGTCGCGCCGGACGGCGGTGATCGGGGGCTCGGCGGCCGGCGTTGCGCTTGCGGCCGGCGGAGCATGGTTCGCGTGGGAGCGCGGCTTCATGCATGGCGCCGCCCCCTTGAGCATCGCGGTGCTTCCGTTCCGGAATCTCAGCGGGGACAAAGCGCAGGATTATTTCGCCGATGGCCTGACGGAAGAAGTTCGAAACGCCCTCACCAGGATTCAGGCGCTTCGCGTTCTCGCCGGGACCTCGTCCGAGAAGGCGAACGAGAAGGGAGGCGACGTGAAGGCCATCGCGGCCGACCTCGGCGTCAGCTACCTGCTGTCGGGATCGGTGCAGCGATCGGGCGAAGTCGCCCGAATTTCGACCGACCTGGTCGATGGCCGAACCGGCTTCTCGCGCTGGTCCGAGAGCATCGATCGCCAGCTCACTGATATATTTGCGGTGCAGAGCGACATCGCGCGGACGGTGGCGCAGGCGATGTCGGTGCAGGTCGCGACCGCCGCGCCCGCGCCTGGAGGGACGACCAACGTCCAGGCCTATGAGCATTATCTGCAGGGTCGCGCCCTGTTCAACCTGGCCAAGGACGAGCCGACCGACCGCGCCGCGCTCACTCATTTCGAGATGGCGATCGCCCAGGACCCCAAATTCGCTCTCGCTCATGCCGCCCGGTCACGCTCGCTCGCGGTGATTGCCGGCGAATATGCCAAGGCCGACCAGCTGAAGCCGCTCTATTCCGAGTCCGTCGCCGAGGCGCAGCGGGCCATCGATCTCGCTCCGGACCTAGCCGAAGGGCATCTCGCGCTCGCTTACGCGACCTTCGCCGGAAAGCTCGACATCCGCGGGGCCTGGCCGTCCTACCAGCGCGCTTACAAGCTCGGCTACGGCAATGCCGACATCGTGCTGCTCTACGCGCTCTACTGTTCGCGCGCGGGGCGTCCCGGGGAGGCGAAGTCCGCGGTCGAGCGGGCGGTGCTGCTCGACCCTCTCAACGCAAGGGCCTTTCGCGCCCAGGGGTCGGTTGCCTATGCCGCTCGCCGATACGCCGATGCGCTGCCGCCCCTCAAACATGCGCTGCAGCTCAATCCCAAGATCGGATTCGCTCACGCTCTGACGGGAAACTGCCTCCTCGGCCTCGGCCGGACGGCGGACGCGCTAAAGGAGTTCGAGGCGGAGCCCGAGGACCAGTTCCGGCTGACGGGGCTTGCGATCACCCAGAACCGGCTTGGCAATCGAGCGGCTGCCGAGAAAGCGTACGCGGACCTCCAGGCGGGCGTCGGCGATGCGGCCGTCTACCAGCAGGCGGAGGTACTGGCGCAATGGGGCCGCGGCGACGAATCGCTGCAAAAGCTGGCGCGCGCGAGGGAGGTGGGCGACTCGGGGCTGACCTATGCGGCAACGGACGTGATGCTCGACCCGCTCCGCCGCGATCCGAGATTCATCCAGTTTCTCAAGGCATTGAACGTTTCGTAAACTCTCGCTGTCGCGAGCGCGGAGTTCGTGCGACAATCATCGGAGCAGGAGAAGTCTCATGGTGGTCAGGGGCAGGCCCATCACCGACATCGAGGAGGACGTCGCCATGGCGCAAAGCAAAGGAAAGCGCGGAGCCCGCGGAAGTGGAGATGCCCGGGGCAGCGGTGACACTCGCGGCAGCGGCGATACGCGCGGCAGCGGCGATACCCGTGGCAGCGGCGATACTCGCGGGAGCGGCGATACCCGCTAGCGAAGGCTGTTGACTGACGGGGGCGCCTTCATCGCCCGCCTGATCCAGTCGAGATAATGGTCGCGGTCGATCCGGACGTAATAGCCCGGCTCGCCCGCTCGCGCGCATCCCATGCCCCAGCTCACGATTCCGACGAGCACGGGTTCGCCATAAGTGAGGATCAGCGGGCCGCCGCTGTCGCCCCGGCAGGCGTCGGTGCCCTTCTCTCCTGCACATAGCCAGTCGTCCGCATCGCGACTGACCTTGCACGCGACGGTCGGCACGTCGCCGTACATCAGCGTGGCCGAGAAATGATATTGCCGCGCCTCGCTGAGCTGTCCCCAGCCGGTCACCGTGACCGGAACGCCAAGGCCGATCGGTCGGTCGGACGCTTTCGTACCGTATAAACGGATGGTGGAAATGGGCCGCACGGGCCGCTCGCTCTTGGTTTCCGCATCGGCCACGAAATGGACGAGTTCGATATCGTTGAGGTGCGAATCCTCATCATAGCCCGCGTGCCGGACG
>DASVXR010000356.1:0-1546 GCA_036392595.1 Sphingomicrobium sp. | reverse complement strand
TCCCTCTGGAACGGAACGACCCGGTTGCGGGAGTCGTGACCGATGTCCGCGCGGCCGCCGAAGCTGATGCCGGAGCGGCGGCACCAGTCCTCGACGATCGCTACCTCGTCGCCGCCGAATTCCGGGCTATTCGGGAGGATGTCGCTGACGCGCCCGAGCCGCAGGCGCGCCGCGCGCCGGACGTTCTCGCTGGCGGTCACATGGAACATCGTCCGATCAATGCGATAGAGCTGCTCGCTGAGATCCTCCACGAGGAGGTCGACGCCGGTGAAGTCCGGCTCGAGCGCGGTCCCGAGGACGTTGGACAAGATCGTAAGGTTGAACGCCATCGCCGGCCGCTGGAGGTCCGGCTCGAGGGCGGACGGGTCCCTCCGCGCAAGCCAGTCGAGCGCTCGAACGACCGCAAATTCGCCGTCCTTGCGAAGCACGTCCTGCACCATCGGCCCCCAGGCGGCGTCGAGCCCCGCCTTGTGCAGCCCGGCGAGAAGGAAGCCGGCGTCGCTATAGCCCATGTAGAGCTTGCCGCTGGCCGCCGCGGGCAGGTCCGCCATTGCCGCCTCGGCGATGCGGTTGGCGCCATAGCCGCCGCGGGCGAACCACACCGCCTCGAACGACGGATCGGCCATGACTTCGCGCAGCGCCGCAAGCCTTTGCCCGTCCGTCCCGGCGAAATGGCCGTCGGAGAAATAGCATTGCGGATGGATGAAGAGCTCGCAGTCGCCGCGCTCGGCGACCATGGCCTGCACCCGCTCCGCGGCTTCATGTTTCAGGCTGCAGCTCGGAGCGACGACGGCGATGCGCATGCGCCATGCTTAGGGGGACAGGGCGAATGTCCGCAATGGCTGGGAAGACCTTATAGTCGTCTTCGGAGGCGTGGCCGGTTGGCTATGGCGCTCGCCGACTTCATGGTGCAGCTTCGCCGCTGATTCTGGAGAGGAATTCGATGAAAAGACGAGTTGTGTTCGCGATTGCCGCCGCCGCGTTCCTTGCGACCTCAGCGGCGCCGGCGCCGGCCGATTACAGCGTGCTGATCCGCGGCGGGACGATCTACGATGGCTCGGGCGGAGCGCCCTACGTGGGCGACGTCGCGCTCAAGGGCGACAGGATCGTCTACGTCGGCCCGCACGCTCCCGGCCGCGCGGCGCGGGTCGTGGATGCGGCGGGCAAGGCCGTTTCGCCGGGCTTCATCAACATGCTGAGCTGGGCGAACGAGAGCCTCATCGCCGATGGGCGCGGCCTCAGCGACACGATGCAGGGCGTGACTCTCGAGGTGATGGGCGAAGGCGATTCCATGGGCCCATGGACCCCGGCGATGAAACGCCTCGAGATCCAGCGTCAGGGCGACATCAAGTTCCCGATCCGTTGGACGACCCTCGGCCAGTATCTCGAATATATGCAGCGCAGGGGCATCACCCCCAACGTCACTTCCTTCGTCGGAGCGACCACGGTCCGGGTGCATGAGCTCGGCGAGAAGGACGTCGACCCGACGCCGGCGCAGCTCAACCGGATGCGTTCGCTGGTGCGGCAGGCGATGAAGGAAGGCGCG
>DASVXR010000355.1:0-4438 GCA_036392595.1 Sphingomicrobium sp. | reverse complement strand
TGAAGTTGGAGTAGCGGCTGTAATAGACGCTGCCTTGGACGTGGATCGGCCCGGTGGTCCGGTGCACGCTCAGCTCGGCGCCGTTGCTCGTCTCCTTGCGGAGGTCCGGATTGCCGATCAGGAACTGGGCGCTTCCGCCATGCGGACCGAACGAGAAGAGCTCGTCGATCCCCGGCGCACGCTCGCTGTGCGACAGCGACAAGCCCGCGCGCCAGCCGTCCAAATCGTAATTGGCTCCGACCGAGCCCGACAGTGCCGTGAACTTGCGGCCGACCGGCGCAGCGCCGACGATGCTGTTCTCGCCCGCTTCCGCGACCAGCTCCGCAATACGTTCGTCCGCCTTCGCGTGGAGCTTAGCGAAGTCGACGCGCGCCGCGGCCTCGAACCGCACCTTTCCGGACTGGATGGACTGCAGCGTGAACAGGCCGAGATTCTGCTTGCGGCTGTCGGGGAGATATTTCTCCTCGCCGCGAATGCGCGCGTCCTGGCTCAGATAGCCGACACCCGTCGTACCGCCCCAGCCGCCGCGCTCGTTCTGGACGACGTCGGCGCGCATCTCGCCGCCGTTCGAGAAGAAGCTCGAGCCGACCACACCGCCGGGTTCGAGCTCGTCGTGGTGATATTTCGAAAGGCCGCCGCGGAATTCGGCCAGCTTGAAGATGCCGCCGACGGGAACGTTGATCCGGACGTCCCCGCGATTCTGATGAGCGTCGATGGTCGGCACCTCGGGCTCGACCGAAGGATCGAGCGAGAAGCGGATGGGCACGCCATACTTCGTATCGTGCCGGCTGTAGGAGACGCCGATGTCCAGGTCGCCATCCACATAAGCGAGGCCGCCTGCGATATCGTCCGATCGGCCGGCCGTGTTGGGCAACTTGTCCTTGAGGAAGGCCAGCGCCCGGATATTCGGATCGGGGCTCGCCAGCGCCTGCTGCCGCAGCGGCTCCGACAGGAGGAAGCCTCCGACGTGCAGGTCGTTATATTTGGAATAAGCGCCGTCGGCATGCGCGACAAAATGGCCGCCGAGCGGGACGTCGATTCCGAGATTGCCGGACCTCTCGTTCGCCGCCGAGCCATAGTTGAGCATCGCGTCCACATCGACGGCATCGTCGGGAACATGGCGCGGGATGCGGGTGTCGGTGACGTTCACCACGCCGCCGATCGCCGACGAGCTGTAGAGCAGCGCCCCCGGCCCGTGCAGCACCTCGATCCGCTCCGCCGTCAGAGGGTTGATCGCAACGGCATGGTCCGGGTCGGTGGCGGAGAGGTCGAGGCTGCTGATCCCGTCGATGAGCACGGGCGCGCGCTCGCCCTGCTCGCCGCGGAGGATCGGCCGCGAGGCGCTCGGTCCGAAGCTGGTCGAGCTGACGCCCGGAAGATCGGCCAGCATGTCCCCAAGGCTCGGTTTCAGGTCATGCGTCATTTCTTCCTGGTCGAGGACGGACACATTCCCGAGCACGTCGCCGGCCGGCCGCTTGGTGCCGGTGATGACGATCGCCTGGTCCTCGTCGGGATGCGCTGCCTTGGCATCGCCCGGCACCGGCGCTTCGGCAGGATCGGTCGTGCCGGTGTCCGCCGACGTTCCAGCCGCGGTCGCGCCAGGCGCGGGCGCGCTCGCATCGGCAGGGGCGACGGCCTGCGCCGCCGCGGGTGAAAAAGGAACAGCCGCAGCAAGCGCTGCGTAGGAGATCATCTGGAATTTCACTTGAAACGCGAACCTCGTCTGAGTGCGGGGTCGCTAAAGACAATGATATATTATCGCAAGATGAACGACCGACGAGCCGGTATGTCAATTCGACGGGCGGAGGTTTGAAAATTCCCAACCCTCTCGGCTAGGGCCGCGCCGAATGTCCGGTCACAGCCACGATCATGCCCACGACGACTACAGCAGCGCCTTCGCTCTCGGCATCGCGCTGAACCTGGCCATCGTCGCGCTGGAGGCGGTGTTCGGCTTCCTCGCCGGCTCGATGGCGCTGATCGCCGATGCCGGGCACAACCTCTCCGACGTGCTCGGCCTCGTCGTCGGCTGGGCGGGGGCGGTCATGGCGAAGCGCTCGCCGTCACGCCGTTTCACTTATGGCCTCAAGAAAGCCTCGATCCTCGCAGCGCTCGTGAATGCCCTCTTCCTGCTCGTCGCGGTCGGAGCGATCGCCGCGGAAGCGATCCGGCGCCTGTTCCAGCCGGCCACTGCAGAAGCTCACACGATGATCTGGGTCGCCGCGGTTGCGATCATCGTCAACGGCGCGACCGCCCTGCTTTTCGCCCGCGGGAGGGAGAGCGACATCAACGTCCGCGCCGCCTTCCAGCACATGGCCGCCGACGCCGCGGTTTCCGCCGCCGTGGTCTTCGCCGGTTTCGTCATCCTCTGGACGGGCCAGCGCTGGGTCGATCCGGTGATGAGCCTCGCGGTCGCCGTGATCATCCTCTGGGGCAGCATCGGCCTGCTGCGTGAGTCCGTCGGAATGTCGCTGATGGGCGTTCCCGAAGGCATCGACGTCGACGAGGTCGAGGCGGAGCTCGCCGAGCTCGACGGGGTCGACACCGTACACGACCTCCACGTCTGGCCGCTGAGCACGACGGAGACCGCGCTCACCGCTCACCTCGTCGCGCCGAACGTCACATCGTCGGATGCCCTCCTCGAAGCCGCGCGCAAGATGCTCCACGACCGTTTCCACATCGGGCATTGCACGATCCAGATCGAACGAACCCACCTCGAAGACACGACCTGCTAGGACGCCATGAACGTCACCCATCTCGAATGCTCGCTGACCGGCGATCGCTACGAAGCCGGCCAGGTCCACAACCTGTCCCGCGCGGGAAAGCCCCTGCTGGTCCGCTACGACCTGGACGCCGCCAAGCGCAGCCTCACGCGCGAGAGCGTCGCGGCACGCGAGCCCGGCATGTGGAAATGGCGCGAGCTTCTCCCGCACGACGGCGATCCGGTCAGCCTCGGCGAGCCGGAGACGCCGCTGGTGCCGCTCCCGAACACCGGCGGGCCGAACCTGCTGGTCAAGGACGAAGGCCGCCTGCCGACAGGCTCCTTCAAGGCGCGCGGCCTGGCCATGGCGGTGACAATGGCGAAGCATTTCGGGATCGAGCGCATCGGCATGCCGACCAACGGCAATGCCGGCGCGGCCCTCGCCGCATATGGCGCCCGTGCGGGGATCGAGACCATCGTCATCTGCCCCGCCGAGACTCCTCAGATCAACGTCACTGAAACCGCCTCCTACGGAGCGCGCGTCTATGTCGCCAACGGCCAGATCGACGAATGCGGAGCGCTCGTCGGCAAGGGCGCGGCGGAAGGCCTGTGGTTCGACTGCTCGACGCTCAAGGAGCCGTACCGCCTGGAGGGCAAGAAAGTGATGGGCTTCGAGCTCGCCGAGCAGCTCGGCTGGAAGCTCCCCGACGCGATCTTCTATCCGACCGGCGGAGGCACCGGACTCATCGGCATGTGGAAGGCGTTCGACGAGCTCGAAGCCATCGGCCTGATCGGCCCCGAGCGCCCGCGCATGTACGCGGTCCAGGCCGAAGGCTGCGCTCCGATGGTCCGCGCGTTCGAGCGGGGCGAAGAGTTCGCCGAGCGCTGGGAAAATCCCGCGACGGTGGCCACCGGAATCCGCGTGCCCAAGGCGGTCGGCGACTTCCTCATCCTGCGAGCGGTTCGGGACAGCGGCGGCGCGGCGATTGCCGTATCCGAAGAGGCCATTCTTCAGGCGGTCGAGGATGCAGCCCGCGACGATGGATTCCTTTTCTGCCCCGAAGGCGGCGCAGTCCTCGCCGCCTGGCGCAAGGCGCTCGCGCAGGGCCTCGTCTCCAGCGACGAGAGCGTGCTGCTCTTCAACTGCGCCAACGGGAACAAATACCCGCTGCCGGACAGGTCTAAGGAGCTGAAGCTGGAGGAGGCGGACCCGGGCGCGCTCTAGCGCACAATCACCAGGCCCATAAACGAGTAAACCCCGGCAACCGAAGTTGCCGGGGCTCCATGCTTCGTCCGTGTCTCCACGTCCGAAGCACGTAACAACAATACTCGAAGCTTATGGTTGTTCCAGCCCTAATCGCCACGGCGCGCAAGATTCTTGTGGATGAATCGGTGCATAAAGCTGTGCGACTCGCGCATTTCCAACAAAAGAGCCCCGGCAAGCTGACCTGCGTGCCGGGGCTCCCATGCTTCCGAGGTCCAATGATCCGAATCTCGACGGAGCCGATCCACGACGCCTTTCGGCGCGGGTTCCGCCCCGGAGACACGCACCAGCGGTCCCGAAGCACGGCGGCAGAACACTTTGCCGCCCCGCGGGTTCCAACAGCCGATGGCCAAAAAGCGCAGGCTCCGAATAGCGAGCTACAACATCAACGGGATCAACAGCCGCCTCCACGTGCTGACGCGGTGGCTCGAGGAGTTCGGGCCCGACATCGTCGGCCTGCAGGAGCTCAAATGCAC
>DASVXR010000354.1:0-12538 GCA_036392595.1 Sphingomicrobium sp. | reverse complement strand
CCCCCGCGCATCGCAAGCAGGGCCTCGGGTACGCGAACTTCAATGCTGCCGCGGGGACCGCAGCCATAGTGCCGGTGAGTCATCGACTCGTCTCCTTTCGATGCGTCTAAGATATATCTTAGCTGTATCGTAGACAAGCGGGACAGGTGCATTTTTTGCGGCTCGCCTTATGGTGAACCGCGATGCCTGACCTGTTCAGCGATCAGGAGGTGCCCTCGCGCCCTGCCGAAGCGCCCGCGGCGAATGCGCCGCTCGCCGACCGGCTGCGGCCGAAGAGCCTCGACGAGGTGGTCGGGCAGGAGCATCTGACCGGGCCCGACGGAGCGATCGGGCGGATGGTCGCGGCAGGAAAGCTCGCCTCGATGATCCTCTGGGGCCCGCCGGGCACCGGCAAGACGAGCATCGCGCGGCTGCTCGCCGATGCCGTGGGCATGCGGTTCATCAACATCTCCGCCGTTTTCTCCGGCGTCGCCGACCTCAAGAAGGTGTTCGCCGAAGCGCGGCAGATGGCGAAGGCGGGACAGCAGACCCTGTTGTTCGTGGACGAGATCCACCGCTTCAACCGCGCCCAGCAGGACGGCTTCCTGCCTTATGTCGAGGACGGCACCGTCACCCTCGTCGGAGCGACGACCGAGAACCCGAGCTTCGAGCTCAACGCCGCGCTCCTGTCGCGCTGCCAGGTGCTGATCCTGCGCCGCCTCGACCATGACGCGCTTGGCGAGCTGATCCGGCGCGCCGAAGGCCTCGAGCAGCGCCAGCTTCCCGTGACACCCGAAGCCCGTGAAGCGCTCATCGCCAGCGCGGACGGGGACGGCCGCTTCGTCCTCAACCAGGTCGAAACCCTCTTCTCGATCGAGATCGACCATCCGCTGAGCCCGGGCGAACTCAGCGATCTGCTGCACCGCCGGGTGCCGGTCTACGACAAGGACCGCGAGGGCCATTACAACCTGATCTCCGCGCTTCACAAAAGCCTGCGCGGGTCGGATCCGCAGGCGGCGCTTTATTATCTCGCGCGCATGCTCGTCGCCGGCGAGGAGCCACTCTACCTGCTTCGCCGGCTGACGCGCGCTGCCGTGGAGGACATCGGTCTCGCCGACCCGAACGCTTTGCTGCAATGCCTCGCCGCCAAGGAGATGTATGATTTCCTCGGCTCGCCGGAGGGGGAGATCGGGATCGTCCAGGCCTGCCTCTATCTCGCGACCGCGCCCAAATCGAACGCGACCTACATGGCGCAGAAAAAGGCCTGGCGAAGCGCTGAGGAGACCGGCTCGCTGATGCCGCCGATGCACATCCTCAACGCACCCACGCGCCTCATGAAGAATGTCGGCTACGGCAAGGGTTATGCCTACGACCATGACGCGGACGAGGCTTTCTCAGGCCAGGACTACTGGCCCGAAGGCATGGAAGCTCAGAGCTTCTACGAGCCGACCGACCGCGGATTCGAGGCTCGGGTGCGTGAACGTCTGGAATATTGGAACGAGCGGCGCAAAGAGCTGAAACAATCAGGTGGTGAGCAGGGTTGACTGGTGATCGGTAAAGGGGAGCAAGCGAGCATGTACGACACGAGTGCCTATTGGCAGGCGCAGCTGATGCAATGGGGCCCCAAGGTCCTGATCGCCATCCTTATTTTAATCGCGACGTGGCTGGTCGCCCGGGCAGTCAAATGGATCCTCCAGCGGGCGATCGACCGCACTCCGCTCCTCAAGAAGCACGTCACGGGCGCCCCCGAAGAAACCGTCGGCCACCAGCTCGGCACGATCGCCAAGCTGATCATCTGGCTCGTCGGAATCATGGCTGCGCTGAACTTCCTCGGCTTCCCGCAGATCCTTGCCCCGATCAACGAGCTGGTGACGGAGATCTTCGCCTTCCTGCCGCGGCTGATCGGCGCCGGGTTGATCTTCTTCGTCGGACTCATCCTGGCGCGGATCGTCAGGCAGCTGGTCGAAACCGTGCTTACCGCCGCCAACGTCGACGGACTGATGGCGCGGATCGGAATCGGCAGCACCGCGGGAACGGTGCGCACCTCTCCGGACTCCGTTCCTCCGGGAGCGGCGCCGGGTGCAACGCGCGCCAGCATCGCGAGAGCCGTCGGCATCCTCGCCTATGCATTCATCATCATTCCGATTGCGATCGCAGCGGTGAACGTGCTCGGGATTGAAGCCATCTCAGGTCCGGCCACGCAGATGCTGAACGAGATCGGAGCCGCGATCCCGCGCATCCTCGCGGCTGCCCTGTGGATCGGCATCGCCTTCGTCGCAGCCAAGTTCTTGAAGACCATCATCGAAGCCATCCTTCCGCCCACCGGCTTTGACGATGCGATCCTCTCGACGGGAGTGCTTCCCGCAAATGCGCGGCCTTCGCGGATCGTCGCCAACGTCGCCATGGTCGCCATCATCCTCGCTGCGTCGATCGAAGCGGCAAGGCAGCTGGGCGGTGACGAGATCGCGATCTTTCTCGCCCAGATCACCGCGCTCGGCGGCAAGGTGATCTTCGGCACGCTCGTCATCGTGGCCGGGATCTTCCTCGCCCGGATCATCTCCAACCTGGTAGGCAGCGGGACCGGCGAAGGCGGCTTCGCGCAGACCATCGTCCGTTATGCCATCATCGCTCTGTTCACCGCCATCGGCCTCACCTTCATGGGCCTTGCCGATCAGATCGTGATGCTCGCCTTCGGGCTAATCCTCGGCTCGGCGGCGGTAGCGACGGCCCTCGCCTTCGGCCTCGGCGGGCGTGATGCGGCCTCGCGGATACTCGAGCGCTGGACCGAGCGCGGCGGACCCGCGGCCCCTCCCCCGCCGCCTCGCCGCATCCGCGGCGGCCACACCGGGCCCGACGACGCGCAGCCGCCCCTCGTCTGAGTCATGACCTGGGAAGAGGCGGTTGCCTTCGCGCTGACGCTGACCGACACCGAGCGAGGCACCAGCTACGGCAAGCCCGCGGTGAAGGTGGCGTCGAACGGCCGTGCCTTTCTCTTTCCGAGCCATGAGCCGGACACCTCATTCGGCGTCGCGATTGACCTCGATACGATCGAGATCCTCAAGGAGACTGATCCGGATACCTTCTGGCAGTCTCCCCATTATGTCGGCTGGGAAGGCGTGCTGATCCGCTACGACAGTCGCGACGAAGACCGTGTTCGAGACGTGATTGAGCGTTCGCGCGACTTCGTTGCCGCCAAGCCCAAGCCCCGGCCGCGCAAGCGCAAGTGAGGCGTTTCTCGGCCTACGTCGCGATCGACTGGTCCGGCGCGAAGGGCAAGCGGCACAAGGGCATCGCTATTGCCGAAGCGCGCAGTGAGTCGGCCCCGCGCCTCGTGCGCCCGGGCCATGCCTGGTCGCGCGAGGAAGTGTTGCACTGGCTGCTCAAGCGGGCCGCGAAGGAGCGGACCCTGTTCGGCTTCGACTTCAGCTTCGCCCCGCCGCTGATCGATCGCGGCGAATATCTCCCCGGTGAGCCCGACGTGCCCAAGACCGCTCGTGAGTTCTGGGCCTATGTCGACAGCCTGAGCGAGGATGAGGACCTGGGAGCCGCAAGCTTCCTCGAGATCGCTCATCGCCGTCACTTCTATTTCGGCATCGCCGACGGAGTGAAAGCGGGCTTCATGCACTTTCGCCAGTGCGATCAGCAGCTCAACCGCCAGGGCGGCCGGAAGACGGCGTCGGCCTATGACGCCATCGGCGCGGCGCAGGTCGCCAAGGCGAGCTTCTCCGGTATGCGCTTCCTGCACCGCCTCGACGGCAAAGTTGCGATCTGGCCAATGGATTCCCTGCCGGACCATGGCAGCGCGGTCGTCGAGATCTACACCCGCATTTACCTCCGCCGCGCGGGCATGCCCGGAACAAAGCTCCGCAGCCGTGCCGATCTCAACCGCGCGCTGAACGGACTCGGAAGCCCGCCTGCGCGGCTCCGCTTCGAGCCGAACGACCACCAGACCGACGCTCTCGTGACCGCGGCTGGAATGCGTGCTCTCGCCGAGCAGGAGCCGCGCGCGTTTGATCCCGTGGGCCTGACGCCCCACATCGCCCGCACCGAAGGGTGGACGTTCGGCGTCCTTTGACGCAAACGCTTGGCGGGGAGCCGGATTAGCTCAGCTGGTAGAGCAGCGGTTTTGTAAACCGAAGGTCGCGGGTTCGAGTCCTGCATCCGGCACCAGCGCCACGCGCAGCCTGTCCGGCGGACAGGCGAGCATGGCGGTCCTAGCGCAGTGAGGGCGCGTGTGAAGCAATTCTTCAACCCCGAATTGCAGGCGCCCAACGTCCTTAAGGTCCCGATCGATTCCGCGATCGCGCGCGAGCTCCTGCCGCTGTGGGAAGGGGCGCGGCGCAAGTTCTACTCGAAGGCCCCGGCCTGGAAGAGCGACGTCCAGTGGCTGTCGGCGCGAAACGAAATCGACTTCGTCCGCTTCCAATCCGTCTTCGACCGTCTCGGCATTGCCGCTCACGTCGAACCCTATCTCGATCTCGACAGAGGCGTTCGGCTTTACAGCGGCTTCTTCGTCATCCGCACGCGATGCACCGAGCCTGACTTCCATCTCGACTGGCGCGACACGAACAACGAGGCATTCACATTGCTGACGCCCCTTTCCTCGAATGCCGCGGGATTTGGCCTGCTCTACAAGAAGGCCGACGGAAGCATCGGTGAGTATGAATACAGGCTCGGCGAGGCTCTCGTTCTGGGCGACGACTTCGTGCATTCGACGAAGCCGGGGACGTCCGAAGAACCGGTGGTGCTGCTCTCCTTCACCTTCGGCTCCGACAAGATGGAACATTGGCCGAGCATTTCGCGCACTGCGGCGAGCCAGGGCATGCTCGTCCGACGGCCCGACGGCAGCTTCGAGCGAACGCTCCTTCGCAAGCGCGTGCGTGCTGCGCTCGGGAAGGTAGCGCGAGCGGCGGGCCTCCGCCGGACGACGCGATCGGACTATTGACGCTCTTCGACCGGGAAAGCTGCGTCGATCTGCGCGCGCACGCGCTCGGCGGCGACTTCACGCGCCGTGTCCCGCCCCAGCCCGAGCGTCTCCGCGATCGGTCCTCCGAGCAGCGCATCGCCAAGCGCCATCAGCACCAGCCAGAGCGTCGTCTGGGCCACTCGATGCTCCTGCTCCTCGCCGGAGCTGAGCTCGGCCACCAGCTGATGGATCGCTTCGAGAATCGGGCTCAGCGCATCGCGGTTGCCCGACAGGATCATCCACGCGGCAAGCGCCCCTGCTCCGCCGCGGCCGAAGGCGTCGAAGGTCTGGTCGACGATCTCGCGCGGGTCCGTCTCGTGGTGCCGAGCCCGCTCCACCGTCTGCGCGATCCTGTGCGTCACGCTGCCCGCGAGCGATCGCGCAAGCTCGGCCTGGAGGCCCGCCGCGGAGCCGAAATGATGCAGCAGATTCGCGTGAGTCCGCCCGATCTCGGCCGCGACGGCCTTGAGCGTGACGGCCTGTGGGCCCTGTTCGATGAGAAGGCGGCACGCCGCCTCCAGCGCGACCGACCGGCTCTCTTCGGGATTTAGGCGTTTTCGGCTTATTGACACTTTTGTAAGTTACTCTACCTTGACCTCATGAGCACCACGACTCTGCCCACGCCTGCCGATCTCACGATCACGCCGCGCGACCGCCGGTTTGGCCGCGACGCGGCGCCAAAGCGTCTTTGGCACGGTGGAAGCGTCGAAGCGACTGCAATTTACAATGCGTTATCGAGCACCTTCCCTATCGGCGAGGCTTATTTCGTCGAAAGCGTCCGCGCATTCCGGCACGGAACGCCGCCCAAGCTCGCCGGGGAGATCAAGGCCTTCACCACCCAGGAGGTGATCCACAGCCGCGAGCATGACGCCTTTAACCGCCGCGCCGCGGACGCGGGTTACGACCTGTCCAAGCTCGAGCAGCGGGTCGAGGAAAGGCTTGCGGTCGCTCGCGCCCGGGCGCCGATCGCGAACGTTGCGGCGACCATGGCGCTAGAGCATTTCACCGCCATTCTCGCCCACCAGCTGCTCAAGGACCCCCGCCATCTCGAAGGCGCCGATCCGGAGGCCGCCGAGCTGTGGCGCTGGCATTCGTGCGAGGAGATCGAGCACAAGGGCGTGGCCTATGACACCTGGCTCTGGGCCACGCGCGACTGGCCACGCTGGAAGCGGTGGAAGGTCAAGGCGAGGGTGATGCTTTACGTCACCCGCAACTTCCTCGTCGACCGGACGGCCGGAGCGCTAGAGCTAATGCGGCAGGACGGTGTGACGGGCGTCGAGGCCTGGCGCCGGCTGCTGTGGTATCAATGGATACGCCCAGGCATGTTCCGCAAGATCGCCGGCGCGTGGCTGAAATATTTCCTGCCGGGCTTCCACCCCTGGAACGAGGACGACCGCAACCTGCTGCGAGCCTATGACCTTGGCGCCAGGGATGCGCCGCAGCCCAAGCGTAAGGTGAGGCGGGCGGCCTAGGCCGCCAGCGCCTCCTCCTTTTCCGCTCCGACGTCGGCCGCCAGGCGCAGGCGCATCAGCCGCGCTGGCACCTCCTCGCCACGCGCGCAGCTCATCCTGGGAGCGACGATCCCGACTGGCTCGAAACCGAGCTTCTCGAGCACCCGGCCCGAAGCCGGATTGTCGAGAAAGTGCGAGCCTTCCAGCTGCGCCAGCCCCAGCGTCCGGGCAATGTCGATCAGCGCCTTGCACGCCTCGGTTGCAATGCCTCGGCCCCAATGGCCGCGAGCGATCCAATAGCCCATCTCGACCGCCCCCGAAGGACGACGCCCGAGGCCGCACGAACCGACCAGCTGCGGCTCGGCGCCGGTCCGCTCGAAGATCAGCAGCGACGGCAGCACCGGATCACGCGGCGACGCGAGATAGGCTTCGGCGTCGCGCAGCGTGTAAGGCCAGGGGACCACGGCGAGATTGCGCGCGATCGCCCGGTCGGCAATCCCCATGGCAAGCGCCGGCGCGTCTTCCGGAAATCCGGGCCTCAACAGCAGTCTTGGCGTTCTCGCGAACATCAGCCTTCTCCTCGCGTCCGGCCGCTAGGCGCGGCTCGTGACAGTTCCGGGAGAAGGATATGAAAAAGGGGAGCACCCCTTCCGGGGGCTCCCCTTCTCCCTTTGGTCTTGATCTATTTCGATCTCGTCCGGGCCGCCCCCTTAGGGAACGGTCCCTTTCTGACCGTTCCTATGCTTCGCTTCCGCTAATCGGCATCACGTGCACGAACTTGCGGCCGAGCTTGCCATCTCGGAACGCGACCTGGCCGTCGGTAAGCGCAAAGAGCGTGTGATCCTTGCCTATGCCGACGTTGCTGCCTGCGTGCCACTTCGTGCCGCGCTGGCGCACGATGATGTTGCCGGCGAGGACCGATTGTCCGCCGAACTTCTTCACGCCGAGGCGCTTGCTCTCACTGTCGCGGCCGTTGCGGGACGAACCGCCTGCCTTTTTATGTGCCATGACTGATTACTTCGCTTTCGAACTCTTCTTGGCAGCGCCCTTAGCAGGTGCAGCATTTTCTGTCGAGGCGGCCTTCGCCGCTTTGCCGCCCGCTGCGCTCTTCTTGCCGCCCGTCTTGGTCGGCGCATCGGCGCTCTCCGCCGGCGGATTGGCCTTGGCTTCCTCCTGCGGAGCAGGATTGGGCGTCTCCTTGGTGTCGACCTTCGGAGCCTCGGCGGCTTCCGCCTTCTTGCCCTTCGCAGGTGCAGCAGCCTCGGCCTTCGGAGCCGCCTTCTTCTCGGCCTTATGGTCGCCGATCGCGACGATCTTCAGGATCGTGTGCTGCTGGCGATGGCCCTTCTTGCGGCGGTAGTTGTGGCGGCGGCGCTTCTTGAAGACCGTTACCTTCTCGCCCTTGGCCTGCGCGACGATCTCGGCCGCGACGGTGAGGCCGTCGGTGGACTTGAGGTTGCCTGCATCACCGGCCAGCAGGACCTCGCCGAGAGTGATTTTGTCACCGGCGTTCCCGTCGAGCTTCTCGACGACGATCTTGTCTCCTGGATGCACGCGGTACTGCTTTCCACCCGTGCGGACGACTGCGAACATGGCTCTATCTTTCCTCGAATTCCGGGTCCCGTGCGCGCGTGCAAGCAATGCCTGGGCAGAGCAGCGCTCGGGAAAGCGAGCCGCCTATGGCAGGGGCCCCGGCCTGTCAACCGCACAGGCTCCTCGGCGATCGCGGCTCTCCGATCCCTACCGAAAGTATATGTGTCACTTTTGTCACGCGAGCGAACTAAGCTGCCGTCTCGCAACTACGGTTGATTGACTTAGCAATGTCGTCGGTCAGACTTCCCGCTGCAGTGCGGCGGAGCACTGGATCGGGGGGATCATGACACTCAATCATTCATCTCGTTACGGGATTCGATTCCTGATGTCGGCCACAGCGCTGACCTTGGTCATGGCGGCGGACGCCGCCGAAGCGGCTCAGCCCGCTCCTCCGGGGCAGCCGGTCAAGGCGACGGTCCCCGTCAACCCTGACGAGATCGTGATCACGGGCACCCGCCGAAGCGACCGGACGGTCACCACCTCAGCCTCTCCGATCGACGTCATTTCGTCGGCCGAGATCAAGAACCAGCCAACCGCGAACCTGCTCGACACGGTGAAGAACATCGTCCCGTCCTTCTACGTGCCGCAGAACACCATCTCCGACGCGTCGAGCTTCGTGCGCTCGCCGTCGCTGCGCGGCCTGCCAGGCGACGAAGTGCTCGTTCAGATCAACGGGAAGCGCTTCAACCGCTCGGCGCTGGTCCAGGTCTATACCGGCGGCGACACGGCACTATCGTTCGGCTCCCAGAGCCCGGACATCTCGGCAATCCCATCGATCGCGATCAAGAACCTCCAGGTGCTTCGCGACGGCGCGACCGCCCAATATGGCTCGGACGCGATCGGCGGAGTCATGAATTTCGGGCTTCGCAACGATCGCGGAGGAATTGAGGCCCAGGCCCGTTACGGCCAGTTCTTCGACCATGGCCACACCAAGCTCGACAGCGGCAAGAGCCGGCAGCTGAGCGCGGCGACCAGCGTCGGGTTCGGCGCAACGGGCTTCATCGACGTTGCCGGCGAGTGGTACAAGGACGACGGGACGAGCACGGGCAAGACGCGCCCGATCGCCGTCATCTTCGCCCAAGACAACCCCGGACTCGCCAATCAGCTGCCCAATTTCCCGCTGCCTGTGCAGATCTGGGGTAATTCGCCCACGCATGGCTGGAAGGGCGTCGTCAATGCCGGCGTCGACATGAGCAGCAACAGCCAGCTCTACGCGACTCTGCTCGGCGCCTACAACAAGGCCGACGAGAGCTTCAATTTCCGCTCACCGATCAGCGCACCCGCCACTGATCCGCGGACGCAGGACGTCAACGGCGTTGGCCATAATCTGTCCGCCAACGGGGCGTTCAGGTTCCCGTTTTTCCTGACACCCTGCCCGGCGGGCAACGCAACCTGCCCGGCCGGTGGGTTCGTGAATGACAGCAATACCTTCCTCTTCACCGAGCTTTATCCCGCCGGTTTCACGCCGCGCTTCATCGGCGTCACCAAGGAGCGATGGGGCGTTGTAGGCTGGCGTGGCCATGACGATAGCGGGCTTACCTGGGATGTATCGGCCACGCGCGCCAGGAACTCCCTAAGGCTGTCGATGAATCATTCGCTCAGCCCGACATTCGGGCCCGCGACCCAGACGAGCTTCCAGTTCGGCACGCTCAGCCAAAAGGAAACGAACGCCAATCTCGACATGACCTATCCGGTCAATCTGGGGCTTGCGAGTCCGGTCACCCTCGCCTGGGGAGCCGAGTATCGTAACGAGAGGTACGGCTCGACTGCCGGCGATCTGCAATCCTATGGCGCGGGACCGTTCGCGGCCCCGCAGCCGCTGTTCGACGAGACTTCGCCCGGCGTCTTCTCTCCCACACCGAACACTGCGGGGACCTGCCCGGCCTTCGATCCCACCGCCGGTCCCAACTGCGTCATCCCCGGCCGAGCGCCGGGCGCGAGCGGCTACGGTGGCACCAGCCCGACCTATGCGGGCGCGTGGCATGACTGGAGCTGGGGCATCTACGGCGACGTCGAAGCGGATGTCACCAATGCGCTCAGCATGGGCGTTGCCGGGCGCTATGAGAACTACCAGTCCTTCGGTGGAAGCTTCGTTTACAAGGTCAATGCGCTGTACAAGATCAGCCCCGCGATCTCGGCCCGGGGGACCATCGGCACGGGCTTCCATGCCCCGTCGCCCGGTCAGTCTCACGACGCGATCCTCACCACCAACTTCGTCGCCGGCGAACAGGTGCAAACCGGCACCTACCCGGTCGACAGCCCGATCTCGAGAGCTTTCGGTTCGACCACGCTGGGGCCTGAAAAGTCGCACAACTATGGCGCGGGCCTCATCCTGAAACCGGCGGGGACGGTGACGATCACCGCCGACGGCTACATCATCAAGGTGAAGGACCGCATCGGCGTGTCGCGGACGTTCAGCGTGACGCCGGCGGCCCTTGCAGCGCACCCGGAACTGGCGGCGGTCGGTCTCGGTGGAGACGTCAACTTCTTCACCAATGGCTTCGACACCTCGACCAAGGGTCTCGACGTCGTCGGCACGTGGCGGCACAACATGTTCGACGGAACGCTGACGGCCACGCTTGCCTACAATTACAACAAGTCCAAGGTGACCAAGTTCGACCCGGGCGTGATCAGCAATGCGCAAAGGGTCGACATCGCACACCTCGCGCCGAACCATCGCGCCACGCTCTCCGGCAATTTCGTCAGAGGGCCGTGGATGCTCAATGCCCGGGAGAATTACTACGGTTGGTGGAAGGACCTGCAGGATTATCCGACGGTCCAGGATCCGGTGACCAAGGAATTCCTCGATGGGCAGAAGTTCGGTTCGAAGTTCACCACGGACCTCGACCTCAGCTACACCTTCATGGAGCATTTCACGGCCACCGTCGGCGCGGTGAACATCTTCAACACACATCCGGACAAGATCGCCCAAAGCGCCTTCAATCCGATCTACAAGCTGACCGGAAGCACGGCGGACGGGCAAGTCTATCCGCGCCTCGGCGGTCCGTTCGGTCTCAACGGCGGCCTCTGGTACGTCCGCCTGCGGGTCAAATATTGATCAGTTCGACAATCGACTTCTACAGGGGAGCTTCGGCTCCCCTTTTTTTGACCGGAGACAATTGGTGATCCGCGAGCGACTTGGCGTTGTCACGAGGGCGCTTGCCGCGCTTGCATTAGGATGCGCAAGCGCCGCGAACCCTGCATCGCCGACGCCGGTCGGGGCGGAGCACGGAATGGTCGTCAGCGCCCACCGGCTCGCCTCGAAGGCAGGAGTCGACGTGCTGAAAAGCGGCGGCAATGCGGTCGATGCCGCGGTCGCGGTCGCCTATGCGCTGGCGGTCACCTTTCCCGAGGCGGGCAATCTCGGCGGCGGCGGCTTCATGACGATCCGCTTCCACGACGGGCGCACGGCGTTCATCGACTTCCGCGAGACGGCACCGGCCAAAGCGACTGCAACGATGTACCTCGACGCGAACGGCAATCCCGTTCCCGAGCGAAGCCGCCGCGGGTATCTCGCAGTCGGGGTACCAGGCACGGTTGCCGGCCTGGAGCTCGCCCGTACCCGGTTCGGAACGCGGCCCCGCGCAGCGCTGATGGCAAGCGCGATCCGCCTGGCCCGCGACGGGTTCGTGCTCGACCAGGGCGACGCGGACATGCTCGCCGACGCCGCCGACGAGTTTCGCAAGGACCCGCCGAGCGCGGCGATCTTCCTCAATCGCGGTCAGCCGTGGAAGCCTGGCCGGCAGCTCGTACAAACCGATCTCGCACGCTCGCTCTCGGAGATCGCGAGGAGCGGTCCTTCGGCTTTCTACAATGGACCGATCGCCGCGAAGATCGCCGCTGCGAGCAAGGCCGGCGGAGGCATATTGTCCACGAGCGATTTCGCCGCCTATCGCGCAAGAGAGCTGAAGCCGCTGGAATGCGACTATCGCGGATATCACCTCATCTCGGCGCCACCGCCGAGCTCGGGCGGAGTGGTGCTGTGCGAGACGCTCAACATCCTCGAGGGCTATCCGATCGGCCAATTGGGCTTCCACTCGGCGGCGGGGACCCATCTGCTCACCGAGGCCATGCGTCGGGCCTATCACGACCGGAACGTCAATCTCGGCGATCCGAGCTTCGTCACCGTCGACACGGCCCATTTCATCGACAAGCGCTATGCCGCCAGCCTTCGGCAGGGCATCGACCCCAATCGCGCGACCCCCTCGGCCAGCCTCCCCGCGCCGGGCATTCCGAAGGAGGGGCAGAGCACGACGCATTTCTCGATCGTCGACAAGGACGGAAATGCCGTTTCGCTGACCTACACGCTGAACGACTGGTTCGGCGCGCACGTCACCGCCGCGGGCACCGGGATCCTGCTCAACGACGAGATGGACGACTTTTCGGCCAAGCCCGGCGCACCCAACATGTACGGGCTGGTCGAAGGCCCGAACAATGCCGTCGCGCCGGGCAAGCGGCCGCTGTCGTCGATGACCCCGACGATCGTCACCAAGGATGGCAAGCTCGTGATGGTCGTCGGAACGCCCGGAGGAAGTCGCATCCCCTCGGC
>DASVXR010000353.1:0-4603 GCA_036392595.1 Sphingomicrobium sp. | reverse complement strand
GCCAAGAACCATCGCCAGCAGCGCGGTCTTTTCGGCCTGGTTCACCATGGTCACGCTCTGGTCGATGCGCTCCACGGTGGTCGCGGCCGGGGTGACCGAAACTTCGGCCGGGTTGGTGAGATAACGATCAGCGAGCTCCTTGATCGCCTTTGGCATCGTCGCCGAGAAGAACAGGGTCTGGCGCTTGGGCGGGACCAAAGCGACGATCCGCTTCAGCGCGTGGATGAAGCCGAGGTCGAGCATCTGGTCGGCCTCGTCCAGCACGAGGATCTCGAGCTCGCGCAGGGTGAGGGCGCGCTGGTCGATCAGGTCGAGCAGGCGGCCCGGAGTGGCGACGAGCACGTCGAGGCCGCGGGCGACCGTGCGGACGCTCTTCGAATTCGGAACGCCGCCGAAGATCACTCCGACGGAGAGGCGCATGAAGCGGCCATAGGCCTCGGCGCTCTTGGCGATCTGCGCGGCGAGCTCACGCGTCGGCGCGAGAACCAGCATTCGGACGTGGCCGGGCTTGGGAAAGCGCTTCGCGGCCGCGAGGCGGTCGAGCGAAGGCAGCATGAAGGCCGCCGTCTTGCCGGTGCCCGTCTGGGCGATGCCCAGCAGGTCGCGGCCGGTCAGCACCGTCGGAATGGCCTGGCGCTGGATGGGCGTCGCTTGCGAATAATCCTTCGCGGCGAGCGCATCGAGCAGGGGCTTCGAGAGCCCGAGAGAATGAAAAGACATGAAATACCTTTGATGAGCCGGGACGCGCGCATGGTTGCGCGCATCGGCGGCGGGGAAAGACACCCCCGCGTGAATTGGGATGAAGATTGGTCGAGGCGCGGGCCCGGTCGCTTGAAGGACCGATCACGCCGCTTGGAAAGCGCCTCGTGTTGCGGTGCAACATAGGGGCCGCACCGAAAAAGTCCAGTCCTGTTACGCTGGCGCAATATTCCCCGGATGGACGTGGAATCGCGATGCCGTGCCAATCCCCTCGAACAAGGCCGCTTCGGTCGCGGTCATCCACACTTGCCCGCGGCCCTCGAGCCGTTCGAAAAGCGCGGCTCGCCGCTTCGGGTCGAGATGCGCCGCAACTTCGTCGAGAAGCAGGATCGGCGGCTCGCCGCGACGCTCGGCGACGAGCTCGGCGTGAGCTAGGACGAGGCCGAGGAGAAGCGCCTTCTGCTCTCCGGTCGAGCAATGGGCGGCCGGGATCTGCTTGGTCCAGTGAATAACGGCGAGGTCCTGCCGGTGGGGACCTTCGACGGCGCGGCCCGCGGCCGCGTCGCGCGACCGGTTCGCCTTCAGCGTCAGCTGCAGGTCGCCGCCGGACCAGCCGTCGATGGCGATTGCCGCCGGGGCGAAAGCATCGTCGGGAGCCGCAACGACCCGCGCGTCCAGTGCCTCGACCGTGCGCTGGCGCGCAGCGGCCACCGCAAGGCCATGGTCGGCCATGGCGAGCTCGAGCGAACCGAGCCAGCTTTCGTCCATTCGCCCCTCGGCCAGCAGCCGGTTCCTCTCGCGCATCGCGGCATCGTAGCGGGACGCCTGGTGCGCATGCTCCGGCTCGAACGCGAGCACGAGCCGGTCGAGGAACCGGCGACGATCGCCCGCGCTTCCGGTGAACAGCCGGTCCATCGCAGGCGTCAGCCAAAGGACCGAGAGCCATTCCCCGAGGGAATTGACGGAGGCGGGGGCGCCATTGACCCGCACCTGCCGGCGCTCCGGCGCCGCCGGAACGCTGCCGGTGCCGATATTGGTCTCGCCGACGTGCGCCGCGACGGCGAACCCGCCGCTTCCGCCCCGGCGCGCCATGTCCGACAAGGCGGCGCCGCGGAGCCCGCGCCCGGGCGTCAGCAGCGACACCGCCTCAAGGAGGTTCGTCTTGCCCGCGCCATTCTCGCCATAGAGGAGGACGAAACCCGGCCCCGGCTCGACGAGCGCCGAGCCATAGGAGCGAAAGTCGGTCAGTGCGATACGGCTGACAGGCACGGCTGCCGTCTAGCCGTTACTGCTGTCCGCGGTCGATGATTTCGTAAAACGCTGTGGCGTGCCGCTCACACCCGCATCGGCATGAGGACATAAAGAGCGTTCGACTTCTCGCCTTCGCGAAGCAGGGTCGGAGCGGCGGCGTCGGCGAGGTGGACCTCGACCGTGTCGCCGTCGATCTCGCCGAGGATGTCGAGCAGGTAGCGGGCGTTGAAGCCGATCTCGAGCCCGTCCGCGCCATAGTCGGCGGGAAGCTCCTCGGTCGCGACTCCGTTTTCCGGCGAGGTCACGGACAGGGTCACCTTGTCGCGATCGAGGCTGATCTTCACCGCGCGTGTCTTCTCGGACGCGATGGTGGAGACTCGGTCGACGCCCGCGGAGAAGCTCTTCGGGTCGAGCTTCAGCAGCTTGTCGTTGGCGGTCGGGATCACGCGGTTGTAGTCGGGGAAAGTGCCGTCGATGAGCTTGCTCGTCAGCACCGCGCTCCCGAGCCCGAAGCGGACCTTGGTCGGGGAAAGCGAAATCTCGACCGTGCCCTCGAGCTCCTCGAGCAGGCGGTAAAGCTCCGCGACGGCTTTGCGCGGGATGATCACGTCGGGCATTCCGTCAGCGCCGTCGGGCTTCGCCACGGTCACGCGGGCAAGTCGGTGGCCGTCCGTCGCGGCGGCGCGAAGCTGGTCGTCGACGATGTGGAGGAAGATCCCCATCAGATAATAGCGAGTCTCCTCGCTGGAGATGGCGAAGCGCGTCTTCTCGATGATCTGGCGGAGGGTCGCGGCGGGAAGCTCGAAGCGGGTTGGAAGGTCCCCTTCCGCGATGACCGGGAAATCGTCGCGCGGCAGAGTCGACAGGTTGAAGCGCGAGCGGCCCGCGACGACCTGCATCTTGCCCTCGGCGGCGGTCAGCTCGACCTGGCTGCCCTCGGGAAGCTTGCGCACGATGTCGAAGAGGGTGTGCGCGGAAACCGTGGTTGCGCCCGGCTGCGAAACATTTGCCGGAACGCTCTCGTCGACCTGGAGATCGAGGTCGGTTGCCATCAGCCGGAGCGATCCGTCCTCGCGCGCCTCGACCAGCACGTTGGACAGGATCGGGATCGTGTTCCTGCGCTCCACGACCGATTGGACGTGGCCGAGGCTCTTCAGGAGTGTCGCCCGTTCAATCGTCGCTTTCATCGCTCTTCAAGCCCCATCAACCGCCACGGTACAGGCTGTTATAGCGAGCCGTTGCGCCTGCGGAAGTGGGATGATGAAGCGAAGCGCTTAGGGCTTCTTGCCTGCCTTCTCCCCGACTGCTGGCGCGGTCGCCTTCTTCGACGGCATCAGCACGGCATCGACATGATGGACGACGCCGTTGGTATATTGCTCGTCGCCCTTGGTGATGGTCGCCTTGTTGCCGGCCGCGTCGGTAAGGACGGTGTTGCCGCCTTCCTTGGTCGCCGTCAGGAGGCCGCCGCCCATCGTCGCAAGCGTGCCCTTCCCGTTCTTCTGGTCGATCAGCTTGTCGATGTCAGCGACCAGCACGGTGCCGGGCAGGATCATGTTGGTGAGCACTCCGGTGAGCTGCGCCCGGTTCTCCGGCTTGGTGTCGAAGGTACCGGCCGGCGCCTTGTCGAATGCCGCGTCGTCGGGGACCAGCACGGTGTAGGGGCCTGGGCCCGCCAGCGTCTGATCGAGGCCGGCGGCCTTCGCAGCCGCCATGAACCTGCCGTTCTGCGCCAGGCCGGCGGCGATGGTCTTGGTGCCCGCGGCCTTCTTCGCCTCGGGAGTCTGAACCGTCTCGTTCTTGTTCGTGTTGCCGGCCTTGTTGCAGCCGCTCACCGCAACCAGTGCCGCCGCCGCAATGCCAAGCGCGAGCGCATGGGTCTTCATGCCCTGCTTCTCCTGTTCGTTGTTCATACGAAATGGCCCGGCAACGCGTGCCGGGCCATTCTGGTTCAATTAAATTCGGGCAACCCTAGGAGAGGACCGAAGCGACGATCGCGGTCACCAGCTGGGTCACCGGGTCGACCTGGTAAATGTAGCCGTTGTTGTAACGGTACCAGGCCGTCGGCGTGTCATAATAGGTCGACCGATAGGCATAAGGCACGTTGTAGGCGCTGTAGCCCATCGGCAGCGGCTGGCCGATCGTGAAGCCCGGCGACAGCAGGGCCGCGACCGACGTGATCATGCTGCTGCCCGGATCGTACTGGTAGATCGCGCCAGGAGCGTACCAGTAATTATAGTCCGGAGTGTTGTAGTACAGATCCCGGTACTGCATCGGCACGTTGTAATAAGCGTAGCTGCTCGGGATCAGCTGACCCACGCCATAGCCGCCCGCGTACATCGGGATCACGTTCTCGACGAGGCCGGTGAAGCAATCGACCTGGTAGATGACGCCGTTGCCGTAGCGGTTACAGGTGTTGCCGTAATCCGGGTAGAAGCTGTTGAACCCGTACGCGGCCGGCAGGTAGCTGTTCATGCCGTAATAGGGGCTGCTCATATAGTAGGTCGGCAGGTAGGAGCCCGGCAGGAATCCGCCGCCGAGCAGCGGCAGAAGCGCGTTCACCAGCGCCGAGCCCCGGTCCACCTGGTACAAATAGCCGTCACCGTAGCGGTAATAATAGTTCGGCGTATCCGGATAGAGGTAGGCGACGTTCGAT
>DASVXR010000352.1:0-1993 GCA_036392595.1 Sphingomicrobium sp. | reverse complement strand
AGGAAGAGGGCAGAGCGCGCTCCGACGGTTACCGCGGCCTCGCCACTGGCGATCCCCCGCCATGCGCGGCGGCGCTGCGATGAGCGCAGGTCCGAATGCCAGGCGACCGGAGCGCAGCCGAAGCGAGCTTCGAAGCGCTTCAGGAAAGGCTCGGTGAGGGCGATTTCCGGAAGAAGGACTAGCGCTTGCTTTCCTTGGCGGAGGCATTCCGCGATCGCTTCGAAATAGACCTCGGTCTTACCGGAGCCGGTGACGCCGTCGAGAAGCACGGGGTCGAACCCTTTGCCGACTGCCGAGGCAAGGCTCCCCGCCGCTTCGCGCTGGTCCTCATTGAGGTCCGGTGGCGCGTAATCCGGATCGGGGATCGGCAGGGGCCGGTCGGCGTCAACGGCGACGGCTTCAAGCGCTCCGGCGTTCGCGAGACCGCGCATCACCGCATCGCTCACCTCGGCGTGATGCGCGAGCTCGCGGATCGCGCCTTGCCGGCCCTCAAGCGCAGCAAGCGCCTTCTCCCGCTGGGGCGTCATGCGGTCGGGAACCAGTCCAGTCGGCCGGTACTCGATCAGCTGCCGGCTACCCTCCAATGCCGCCGACGACGGCATCACCATCCTCAGGACCGAGGCGAGCGGCGCCAAATAATAGTCCGCCGTCCATTCACAAAGCCGGCGCAGCGGAGCAGCGATTGGCGGTACTCCGATGACTCCGGCCAAGGGACGCAGCCTTGAATCCGGAACTTCGTTCGTGGGCAGCCGGTCGGCTTCCCAGGCGACACCAAGCAACTGTCGCGGGCCGAGCGGCGCGATGACGATCGAGCCGGGCTCAACAGCCATGCCCTCGGGCACTCGGTAGTCGAGCGGCCCGAGCGCTGCATTCAACGTGACGACACGGGCGCGCTTCATTGCTATGGCTGAACTGGGCTGGAGCGGGGCGTCAGGCAAGAGGACGTTTCGTAATGATTGCACGCCGTTGGCATGGCCGAGTTCCGGCGGAAAAGTCAGCAGAATATCTGCAACTCTCGAAGGATGTCGGACTCGTCGACTATCGATCAACGCCGGGCAATGTCGCGGCCTGGTGCCTGCATCGGCGCGAGGGCGACGTCGTTCACATCGAGATGCTCACTCTGTGGGAAGACACGGACGCGATCCGTCGGTTCGCCGGCGACCAGCTCACCAAGGCCAAATATTATGACTTCGATCCCGATTTCCTCCTCGAGCTGGAACCGGAGGTCGTGCACTTCGAAGTGATCGAGGCCTGAGTGAACGCTCAGGCGCAGCTTGATTCCTTCATCGACAAGTTCACGCCCGAAGTCGCGACGCTGACGCGGGAACTGCTCAGGAAGATGAAACGGCGTGTGCCCGGCGCGACGATCATGGTCTACGACAATTACAACGCGCTCGCGATTGGCTTTGGGCCGACCGAGAAGGCCAGTCAGGCAGTGCTGTCGCTTGCCGTCATGCCGCGCTGGGTGACGCTTTGCTTTCTCTACGGCGTCGGACTGCCAGACCCGCACGGAATCCTGAACGGCTCGGGAACTCAGGTCCGCCACGTCCGGCTGCACACGGCAGAGGCGTTCGATGACCCACGCGTTCAGGACCTGATTGACGCGGCGCTGGACAGGTGTGAGCCGCCGATCGACAGCACGCGGGAGCACGAGCTCATCATCAAATCGATATCCGCAAAACAGCGGCCCCGCCGGCCCAAGGATTAGCGCCCGCGCTTCTTCCGGTGCTGGTCGAGGTCGAGGACAGCGAACTCGTCGTCCGGCTGGAGCAGGCCGAGCCGCCGAGCGACCTCCTGATAGGCTTCCTCGACTCCGCCGAGGTCCTGGCGGAAGCGGTCCTTGTCCAGCTTCTGGTTGGTCTTGATGTCCCACAGGCGGCAGCCGTCGGGGCTGATCTCGTCGGCGAGGATCACTCGGGCATAATCGCCGTCCCAGATGCGCCCGAACTCGAGCTTGAAGTCGATCAGGCGGATTCCGATCGCCGCGAACATG
>DASVXR010000351.1:0-9796 GCA_036392595.1 Sphingomicrobium sp. | reverse complement strand
AGCAGCGCCGTGACCGGCAGCTTGCGCTTGCGGTCGATGCGGACGTTGACGATGTCCTTGGCGTCGAACTCGAAGTCGAGCCAGCTGCCGCGGTAGGGGATCACTCGCGCGGCGAAGAGATACTTGCCGCTGGCGTGGGTCTTGCCGCGGTCGTGGTCGAACAGCACGCCCGGCGAGCGGTGCATCTGCGACACGATGACGCGCTCGGTGCCGTTGATGATGAAGGTGCCGTTCATCGTCATGAGCGGCATGTCGCCCATGTAGACGTCCTGCTCCTTGATATCGATGACGGACTTGGCCTCGGTTTCGGGATCGATCTCGAAGGTGGTTAGGCGCAGGGTGACGCGCATCGGCGCGGCATAGGTGAGGCCGCGCTGGCGGCACTCGTCGGTATCGTACTTCGGGTCCTCGAGCTCGTAATGGTCGAAGTCGAGGTGGGCGGTGCCGGCGAAGTCGACGATTGGAAAGACCGACCGGAGCGTCTTCTCCAGGCCCGAGACGTAGCCCGTCGAGGGATCGGAGCGGAGGAACTGCTCGTAGCTTTCGCGCTGAACCTCGATGAGGTTCGGCATTTCGGAAATTTCGTGGATGTTGCCGAAGATCTTGCGGATCCGCCGGTTGGCGATGCGTCCATTCCTGGTCGCGGGTGCGTCGATCGCTTTGGTGGCCATTTGCTTCCCTGCGCTGTCGCGGAAACGCAGGTCGCCCGGCGCTCCGCCCGTTATTCTCCGGCCGCTGCCGGACATCTTGTGGAGCGCTGATCCCGCAACCCTCTCCAATGCGTTTGGTCCGTGCGCCGTTCGGACCCTGTCCCGGAGAGGACGGGAAAAGCCCCGGGCGCACGTCGCCGTGCGGCCAGAGCCGATATGTGTTGGATTTGGCCGATATAATCCTATTCCCGGCAGACGCAAGGGCATCCCGCCCAGTTGTGGGCCCCAAGAGGTGGTCGGCGCCCTCCCGTTGTCAGGCCAGAGCGGACTGCAGTAGAGACTTTTCCTGCAAAATCACGTAATTCTGCTGGCTTAGGCCATTCGGGCGGGGTCGAAATCTTGGATCAATATGCGCGCCAGAGCCTGCGCGGAGCACTCGAAAAATGCCGATCGCACCTGGTCGGCGTCGGCATTTTCAGCGGACTTCTGAACCTCCTGTTCATCGTCCCCATGCTCTACATGCTGCAGGTGTACGACCGCGTCGTGCCGACGCGCGGCGCGGGCACTTTGATCATGCTGACGGCGGTCTTGCTCGCCGGCCTCGGAACGCTCGCCATGCTCGACCGAGTGCGCTCCCGCCTGCTGGTGCGGGCGAGCCTCAGGCTCGAGCAGGAGCTTGCCGGACCGCTTCTCAACGCGACCCTGGCGAGGGCCGACCGGCCGATGGACGCGGTCGCGCGCCAGCCGATGCGCGAGTTCGACACTCTCCGCCAGACGCTGACCGGCCCAATGCTGCTGGCGCTCTGCGACGCGCCCTGGGCCCCCTTCTATGTGATCATCAGCGCGCTCATCCACCCGCTGCTCGGGCTGCTCGTGCTCGTCGGTGGAGGTGTGATGGGCACCGTCACCTGGCTGAACGAGCGCGCCACCGGCAAGCGGCTGCGCAGCGCCAACGAAGCCGCGGCGCGCGCTTATGCCCACCAGGAGCAGGTGCTCGCGAGCGCCGAGAACGTGCGCGCTCTCGGAATGCGTGGAGCGATGGTGAGCCGCCACGTCGGCCAGCGCGCGGCGATGCTTCATCTTCAGACGGAGGCGAGCTTCTCGTCGGGCGGCTATGTCGCAGCGAGCAAGTTCCTGCGACTCTCGCTCCAGTCGCTGGCGCTGGGGCTCGGGGCTTATCTGGCCATCGGCAACAAGATCTCCGCCGGCGGGATATTCGCCGCTTCCTTCATGGCCGGACGAGCACTCAGCCCGATCGAGCAGCTTCTGGCCGCCTGGCCGGCGCTCGTTCGCGCCCGCGCCGCTTATTCGAAGCTCTCGGACCTGCTCGACAGCGCGGCGCCCTCGACGGCGCTTACCGTCCTTCCCGAGCCGAAGGGGCGCGTCGATGTGGAGCAGGTGATGGTCGGCCGCACGCCCGAAACGCGGATCCTCGCTGGCGTCAACCTGGTCCTGGAGCCTGGTGAAGTCGTCACGATCGTGGGGCCCAGCGGCGCCGGCAAGTCCACGCTGATGCGGGTGATCGCGGGCGCGCTAGTCCCCGATGCGGGGCAGGTGCGCATCGACGGTGCGCGGCTTGCGGACTGGGAGTCGGACAGGCTCGGCGGCTATATCGGCTATCTTCCGCAGTCCGTTTCGCTCTTCGCCGGAACGGTCAAGGAGAACATTTCCCGCTTCGCCATGAACGGCGATCCGGCCGAGATCGACGCTCAGGTCGTGACCGCGGCGCAGGCCGCGCTTGCCCATGACATGATCCTGCGACTGCCCAGCGGCTACGACACGATGCTCGGCTGGGAAGGGCAGGGCCTGTCCGCGGGCCAGGCCCAGCGCATCGCTCTTGCGCGAGCGCTGTTCAGGGACCCCGCGCTGCTGCTCCTCGACGAGCCCAATTCGCATCTCGACGCCGAGGGCGAGGCGCAGCTCCTCCAGACGATCGTCGCGGCCAAGGCTCGGGGCGCCGCGGTGGCGATGATCGCGCATCGAATGTCGGTCCTCTCGGTTTCCGACAAGATCGTGGTGATGCGCGAAGGGCGGATCGAAGTGGCCGGCGCTCGCGACGAGGTAATCGCGCGGCTGCAGAGGCCCGCCGACGGCGGTGAGGTGAAGGCCGTCCGGACGAAGGCGGTCGATCCCAAGGCAAGGGACACGAAGGCGGTCAATCAGTGAACGAGCTCATCAAGCGGAATCCATTCGACCTGACGGCGCTGGCGACACCAGCCGCCGACCTCGCAATCGACGATCCGCGACGCGAGCTTCGCCTCGGAGCGATCATCGCGGGCCTCTTCTTCGTGGTCTTTCTCGGCTGGGCCGCCTTCGCGCCCATGGACGCCGCCGCTTATGCGCCCGGTCATCTCCAGGTCTCGGGCCAGAGGCAATCGGTTCAGCACCGGGACGGCGGCATCGTTTCGGCCATTCACGTGCGGGAAGGGCAGAAGGTCCAGGCCGGCCAGATCCTGATCGAGCTCAAGGGGGACGAGGTGAGGGCCCAGGAACAGGCCCTCGGATCGCAGCTGCTCAACCTGCTGGCCCAGCGCTACCGGCTCGAGGCCGAGCAGATCGGCGCGCCGGCGATCCGCTGGCCCGCGAGTTTCCCCGAGGTCGACGCATCGAAGGAAGAGATCGCGTCGGCTATCGCTGTGCAGGAGCAGGCGTTCCGCGCCGGCCGCACGCTGCTCGGCGCGCAGTCGCAGGTTCTGTCGCAGCAAGCAGCGCAGGCGCGTGAGACCGCGGGCGGCTATGGCTCGCAGGTGCGCTCGTCGGCCGAGCAGGAGCGGCTGATCGAAGAGGAGCTCGAGAGCCTGAAGCCGGTGGCCGAGAAGGGCTTCGTCTCCATTTCACGCATCCGGGCGCTCGAGCGCGCGAAAGCGGACCTCGAGGGGCAGCGCGGCCAGGCTCGCGCGGGCGCCGGCGAGGCGCAGCTCTCAGCCGCCGGGCAACGCTTGCGCCAGCTGGAGGCCGAGAAGGAATATCGGCAAAAAGCGTCCAGCGACCTCAAGGACGTTACATTCCAGATCGACGAGCTTGCGCCGAAATACCAGGCCGCTCGCGAGCAGGCGCGGCTGCTCGACATCAGGGCGCCGGTGTCAGGGACCGTCGTTGGTCTCGACGTCTTCACGGTCGGCGGAGTCATCGCGGCCGGGCAGAAGCTGATGGATATCGTTCCCGACCACGCGAACCTCGTCGTCGCGGCGCGGGTTTCGCCCGATGACATCGACGACGTGTGGGTCGGCCAGAAGGCGGAAGTGCGGTTCAGCGGAATGCACGATCGCGGACTGCCGCTGCTTTCGGGAGTGATGACGAAGCTGTCAGCCGACGCTCTCACCGACGAGAAGTCAGGCATGTCGTACTACACCGCCGAATTCCAGGTGCCCGAAAGCGAGATCGGCAAGCTCAAGGCCGTTCGCGGTCCCAACTTCCAGCTTCGTGCCGGAGCCCCGGTCCAGGTCACCATCCCAGTGCGCAAGCGCACGGCGCTTCAATATGCGTTCGAGCCCTTGCTGGGCACGCTGCGCCACAGCGGCGGAGAGCACTGAGAACAAAAGGGCGGCCCCATCGGAACCGCCCTTTCGTCTCAGAGGAAAGCTGAAACTTCAATATCGTGCCGTGAGACGCACGGTGAAGGTCCGGGGCGCTCCGTAATAAACCGTCCGAATCTGACCGACGCTGGAGAATTCCTGCGCATCCGTCTTGTAGGCCTTCTTCGTCAGATTGTTGCCGTAGAGTCCAACCGCGAGCTTCTTAGAGGCATTCTCCCAGACGATCCGGGCGTCCTCGACCCAATAGCCGTTCTGGAAAAGGCCTGGCACCTCGGTCGTGGTGCCGACGTTGGCAGCGCTGATGAACGTATTGTCGATCGCCAGCGCCTGCCGCGACCGGTAGCGGGTCTGGCCGCCGACGGTAATCGCGCCGGCATTGCCCATGTCGAACGCATATTGGGCGCCGAGGCGCAGGGTCCACTTCGGCGAGAAAGGCGGAGTCTGGAAGGCCCGGCTGTGGCCGGGGAAGCGGGCATCGAAGAACTCTTTGTACTCGGAGTTGAGGTAGCCCAGCTGCCCGTCGATGAGCAGCTCCCGAGTGGGGGTCCAGGCGGTTTCGAGCTCGGCGCCGCGAATGCGCAACTTACCGGCATTCACTACCGACAGGAGGGCAAGGTTCACGGGCGAGTTCGGGTCCGTGGCGGATGTCTGGATACGCGCCTGATAGTCCCTGTACTCGTTGTCGAAGATTGCACCGTTCAACCGAAGCTGGTTTGCGATCGTCGTCTTGAAGCCTGCTTCGTAGGACCAGACTTTCTCCGGCTTATATTCGGTGGCTTCGGCCGGCGTGTTTGCGCGGCCGTTGAATCCGCCGGATTTGAAGCCCTTGGCGACGCGCGCATAGACCATGGTCGTCGGAGCGACCTGCCAGTCGAGGCTCGCCATCGGCGACCAATCGGTCCACTTGCCCTGGTCGGGGGCGAAGACGAACGTGCTGTTCAGGACCGGCAGGCTCGAGGTGATCGTCGTCGTGCGGAAATAATCCTTCGTCTCCTTGGTGTAGCGAAGGCCTGCCGAGAGCCGCACGTCCGGAACGATCGTGTAGCTGCCGTTCGCATAGGCGGCGTAGCTCTTGGTCAGCAGATCGTCGTCGATTGACCGGAAGAAGGTGAACGGCCGCAGGAAGTCGTTCGCGAAGGCCTCCTGGTGAGAGGGGAGATGCTCCCTCAGATAGTAGAGGCCGGCGACGCCGCTGAACCGGTCGCCGCTGTAGGTGAGCTGGACCTCCTGGCTAAGCTGGTTCTGGTCGACCCCGACGAAGACGTCGCCGACCTGGTATTGCGTGGCGTCGATGTCGATGAAGTCGTCCGTCTTCAGCTTCCGATAGGCCGTGATCGAGCGCAGCGTGAGACCGGTAGTGAGGTCCACGGCCGCCGTTCCCGAGAAGCCGTAGTGCTTCATCTTGGTCGAGTTCGGGAAACCGGGCGTCGTGCGTGCCCGCCATCGGTAAGGACCGCTTCCAACCGTGTCGCTGACCGGCAGAGTCACGCCGAAGGCAGTCCGAAGGTCGTTGACGGGTCGGCCGACGTTCAGCGCCGCATCGTCATGGCTATAGTCGGCGGTCAGATCGATCCGCACCATTGAAGCGGGCGTGAAGGCAAAGGCTCCGCGAACGCCGACGCTGTCCTTGTCGTTGTAGCGCCGGTCGAGGACGTCATCCCTCACATAGCCGTCATGCTTGGATCGGATGAAGGACAGGCCCGCAGCCATGGTGTCGCTCAGCGGACCTGAAACAGAGCCTTTCAGCTCCAGCTGGTCGAAGGAACCGAGCGCGACGCTCCCGTTGGCGCGCAGGGTCTTGCCCGGCCGGTGCGTGACGAACTTGATCGCCCCGCCGATAGTGTTCTTCCCGTAGAGCGTTCCCTGCGGGCCGCGCAGCACCTCGATGCGGTCGACGTCGAGCAAATCGAGCTGGTTGCCGCGGATTCGGGATAGATAGACGTCGTCGACATAGACGCCGACCGCCGGATCGAACGTCTGCAGCGCGTCGGGCTGGCCGATCCCGCGAATGAAGATGTTCGTGGCGTTGGACGAGCCGCGCCCCTGGACGATGTTGAGGTTCGGAACGGCGCCCTGGAGGCCGGTCGTGTCCGTGGCCTGGAGGCGATCCAGCGCCCGCTCGTTGAAGGCCGAGATGGAAGCCGGAACGCGCTGGAGCCGCTCCTCGGTCCTTCGCGCGGTGACGACGATCTCGCCCGTCGCGGTATCCTGTCCTTCCGCGTTGGGCGCGGCCGTCGCTTCGGGTGCCGGGGGCTGGGGCTGCGACGCTTGTGCGTTGCTCTGGGCTGCGGTCTGGGCAGCGGCGGCCAAATCGACGACTGGCTTATGCTGGGCTGCCGCAGCCGGACTGCTGATCAGCGCCGCGCCGGCCACGGTGCCCAGCAGGACGGCACGCACAAGAGTAACACCCATCTCGATTGTCTCCCCCTTGGCGGACGCCAGTTGCGTCCGAAGTCAGAATCGTGTGAGTAGTGAAAGTTGAAACAGCTTTCAACTTGCTAGTTTGGAGGCATAGCGGCAAGGGAGGCGAATGGGGGCGGGCACGGAAAGCGACACGCAGGTCAGCCATGCCAGCGGCGGCAAGGCGCCGCGCACGGCGCGCGGCGAGCGGACGCTTCGGAAGATACTCGACGCGGCCCAGGAAGAATTTGGCGAACGCGGCTTCGGCGACAGCTCGATCGTCGCGATCACGCAGCGCGCGGGCGTCGCGCTCGGAAGCTTCTACACTTATTTCGATTCCAAGGAGGCGGTGTTCCAGGCGGTCGTGCGCGACATGTCGGCGCAGGTTCGCGACCATGTCGCACCGGTGCTGAAGGAGGCCGCCGACTCCCTCGATGGCGAACGGCTGGCGCTTGAATCCTTCCTCGAGTTCGCGAGGGCTCACCGAGACGTTTACCGGATCATCGACGAAGCCGAGTTCGTCGATCCGGTCGCCTATCGCGAGCATTATGAAACGACGGCGAAGCGCATCGCGGCGCGTCTGGTCGCCGCACGCGACGCGGGCGAGCTTCACCGGGACTATTCGAACGACGACCTGGAGGTGCTCGCCTGGGCGATGATGGGCGCGAACGTCTTCCTCGGCCTCAAGTTCGCGGTCTGGTCGAAGGCCGACGCAAAGCGCATTGCCGCGATCACGAACAGGCTGTTGCGGAAGGGACTTGGGGCGTGAGCGACCGCTACGAAGATGGTTATTTGACCAACCGAGACGGCCTGCGCCTGCATTATCGCGACTATCCCGGAAGCGAACACGGCCCGCCGCTGCTCTGCCTGCCCGGCCTCACCCGCAATTCGCGCGACTTCGCTGACCTTGCCGATCGTCTCAGCCCGCGCTTCCGGGTCCTGGCGCTCGACTTCCGCGGCAGGGCGCTCAGCGACTACGATCCGGTCCCCGCGCGCTACCTGCCGCCGACCTATGTCTATGACGTGATCGAGTTGCTCGACCACCTGGATCTGCCGCAGGCCGTGTTCATCGGGACGTCGCTCGGCGGGCTCGTGACGATGCTGATGGCGGTGATGGCGCCGCAGCGGATCGCCGCGTCGATCATCAACGACATCGGCCCGGAGGTGAACCCGGGCGGGATCGACCGCATCAAGACGTACGTCGGCAAGGACGTGCGATACAGGAGCTGGGACGAAGCGGCAGAGTCCATTTCCCGCAACTATGGCAGCTCCTTCGAGCGCTACACCCACGACGACTGGCTCAAGATGGCGAAGCGCAATTGCCGCGAGGAAAATGACGAGATCCGCTTCGATTATGACATGGCCATCGCCGCGCCGTTCGATGCCGGCGGCGAAACTCCGCAGCTGGACATGTGGCCGCTGTTCACGGCGCTCGCGCAAAAGCCGCTGCTGGTGATCCGCGGCGAGAGGAGCGACCTGCTGACGGCCGAGACCGCCGCGAAGATGCAGGCGCTCGCGCCCGGAATGAAGCTCGCCGTCGTGCCCGGCGTCGGTCATGCGCCGGAGCTCGGCGAGCCGGAAGCGGTCGCGGCGATCGACGAGTTCCTGGAGTCCTTGACGGCGGTTGACAGCACCCGGGCGGGTTGAACCGTCACACCAACCGATTATTGGCGGGCCGGCCGAATATGCCAGCCCAGACCAACGACACCCTGCCGCCCCGCGCCCGGAAGGTGAAAATCCTCGCCACCCTCGGCCCGGCGTCGAGCGATTCGCGGACCATCCGCAAGCTCATCCTCGCAGGCGCCGACGCCTTCCGGATCAACATGAGCCATGGCGACCGGAGGCAGAAGGCGCGGCTGGTCGAGGCCATCCGCGCGCTCGAGAAGGAGTTCCGCCGCCCGACCACCATCGTCTTCGACCTGCAGGGACCGAAACTGCGCGTCGGCAGCTTCGAAGGCGGCGAGGCCGTTCTCGAAAAGGGCGACGAATTCTGTTTCGACCGCGATTCCACGCCGGGCAACCAGAAGCGCGTCCAGCTCCCGCATCCCGAGCTCTTCAAGTCCGTCACCGCTGGCGCGAACATCCTCGTCGATGACGGGAAGGTGCGGCTGAAGGTCGTCCATGCCGACGACAATCGGATCGATACGGAAGTCGTCGTCGGCGGCCGGGTGTCCAACCACAAGGGCGTCAACGTTCCCAACGTCCTGCTGCCAATCCCCGCGCTGACGAAGAAGGATCGCGGCGACCTCGAGTTCGCTCTGGAACAGCGAGCCGACTGGATCGCCTTGTCCTTCGTCCAGCGGCCCGAGGACGTGGCCGAGGCACGTTCACTGATCGGCGAACGGGCGGCGCTCATGGCGAAGATCGAGAAGCCGGCGGCGATCGATCGCCTGAACGACATCATTGCGCTTGCGGACGGGGTGATGGTGGCCCGCGGCGACCTCGGAGTGGAACTGCCGCCGGAAGAGGTTCCGCCGCTGCAAAACCGCATCGTCGCCTGCGCCCGGCAGTTCGGAAAGCCGGTCGTGGTCGCGACGCAGATGCTGGAGTCGATGATCACGTCGCCGACTCCGACTCGCGCCGAGGTCAGCGATGTCGCGACGGCCATCTATGACGGCGCCGACGCGGTGATGCTGTCGGCGGAAAGCGCGACCGGTCAATATCCGGTGGAGGCGGTGCAGATGATGGACCGCATCGCCGTCAGCGCCGAGCGCGATCCGACCTACCAGGCTCGAGTCCATTTCACGCACACGAAGCTGGAGCCGACGACCGCCGACGCGCTCGCTGGCTCGGCGCGGCAGATCGCAAACACCGTCTCCGCGAGCGCCATGGTCTGCTACACGAGCTCGGGTTCGACCGCCCGGCGGATTGCTCGCGAGCGGGCGCCGGTTCCGCTCCTGGCGATGAGCGCGTCGCTCCACACTTCGCGACGGCTGGGGCTGCTGTGGGGGGCGCATGCGGTCCATACGCGCGACGTCTCGAGCTTCGAGGAGATGGTGGAGAAGGGCAAGCGCATGGCGCTCCGTCACCAGATCGCCAAGGGCGGCGACCGCATCGTTCTGATGGCCGGCATTCCCTTCGGCACTGCCGGTTCGACCAACGTGCTGCACGTCGTTCGCCTCATCGGCGACGAACTCGACCGCTACCAGGGATCGAGTTCAACGGAGCAATAATCCGGGAACCTCGTCCGCGATCTCGCGCGCGAGGAAG
>DASVXR010000350.1:0-7693 GCA_036392595.1 Sphingomicrobium sp. | reverse complement strand
TCGCCGGCGGGATCCTGCTGCTGTGGGTCGCCTGGAAGATGTTCCGTGAGCTTCACCACGGCGGCGAAAGCCCCGGCTCCGAGGAGATCGTCGGGGACGAGCATAGCGGCACGCGCGCGGCGAAAAGCTTCGCGAGCGCTGCCTGGGGAGTCGCGCTCGCCGACGTCAGCATGAGCCTCGACAATGTGCTCGCGGTCGCCGGGGCGGCGCGGGACCATCCGTGGGTCCTGGTGTTCGGCCTCATCCTCTCGGTCGTCCTGATGGGCGTCGCTGCGAACCTCATCGCCCGTTACATCGAGCGATACCGCTGGATCGCCTGGGTCGGCCTGCTGGTCATCGTCTGGGTGGCGTTGAAGATGATCTGGGAAGGCGCTCACCATGTCGCCCCGGTGATTGCGCCGATCTTGAGCTGATCGCCGGTGGCTCGAGACACCATCTTCGCCCTCTCGAGCGGGCGTCCGCCCGCGGCAATCTCCGTAATCCGAATCAGCGGCCCCCAGGCGCATGACGCCGGAAGGCGCATCGCTGGCGATCTCCCCGAGGCCCGAACCGCCAGCGTTCGTCAATTGCGGCAGCCGGACACGAAGGAGCGCCTCGACGATGCATTGGTGCTTCGGTTTGACGGGCCGGCAAGCTCGACGGGCGAAGATATCGTTGAATTTCAATGCCATGGCGGCCGAGCGGTGGTGGACTCGCTGCTCGCCGCGCTTGGCACTCTCGACGGCCTGAGACTCGCGGAGCCGGGTGAGTTCACCCGTCGCGCCTTCGAGAACGGCCGGATCGACCTGACCGAGGCAGAGGGCTTGGCGGATCTCATCGAGGCCGAGACCGAAAGCCAGCGCAAAGCCGCGCTGGCGCTCGCCGAGGGCGGCCTGCGCAAACAGATTGAGCAATGGCAGGAGCGGGTCCTCGATCTGTCGGCGCGGGCGGAGCGGGCGATCGATTATGCCGACGAGGGCGGCCCCGAGAGCGATCCGGAGCTCTCAAGCGATTGCGCGGAACTGGAATCAGAGCTGAAAGGCTGGCTCGCACGTCCTCGGATCGAGCCGCTGAAAGACGGTGTGCGAGTCGTCGTCGCGGGCCCTCCAAACGCTGGAAAATCCAGTCTTCTCAACGCGATAGCTGGGCAGGAGAGGGCGATCGTCACTGACCTGCCCGGCACGACCCGCGACCATATCGAGGTCCCGCTTTCGCTTCGCGGAGTGCCGATCGTGCTGACTGACACGGCGGGCTTGCGCCATGCACTGGACCAGGTGGAGGCGATCGGAGTTGCTCGATCGGCAGCGTTGATCGAAGCCGCGGACGTCGTCGTCTGGCTTGGTGAGGCGGACGCCGCGCCCGCGCATCCGAGGCTGATCAAAGTTCATTCAAAAGCGGACCTGCCTGAGCGTGCCGTTGGGCCGAAAGGTTCGATCGCCGTCTCGGCCGTCTCAGGCCAGGGGCTGACTTTGCTTCTCGCGCGGATCGCGGCGCAGGCGACATCGGTCCTTCCAGCGGAGGACGCGCTTGCGCTGAACAGGCGCCAGGCCGGTCACATCGAAGAGGCGGCGAAGTCGCTCGCTGGTGCAGCCAGCGTCACTGACCTCGTGCTTGTTGCGGAGGAGTTGCGGCTAGCTCGCTCCGCGCTCGACCGGCTCACGGGCGGGGCCGGTGTCGAGGATGTGCTCGACGCCCTCTTCTCGCGCTTCTGCCTCGGAAAGTAGGCCGCAGTGTTTCACGTGAAACGCTGATGCGTTAAGGCCCGTGCCCATGTTTGACGTCCTGGTGATCGGCGCAGGCCATGCCGGCTGCGAGGCTGCGGCTGCCGCGGCCCGCCGCGGCGCGCGCGTGGGTCTGCTCACTTTCCGGCCCGAGGACGCCGGCCAGATGTCGTGCAATCCGTCGATCGGTGGGGTGGGCAAGGGCCATCTGGTGCGCGAGCTCGACGTGTTCGACGGGCTCATGGCGCGGGCTGCCGACCGTTCCGCCATCCATCGCCGGATGCTCAACCGGAGCAAGGGCCCGGCTGTCTGGGGGCCGCGCGTTCAGGCGGACCGGAAGCTCTACAGGACCGCCGTGGGCCAGCTGCTGCGCGAGAACCGCGTCGAGATAGTCATCGCCGAAGCGCTGTCGCTGGTCATCCGCAATGGCGCGGTCGTCGGAGTTGAGACGAGCGAGGGCGCGCTTCCATGCGGCGCGGTGGTGATCGCCACGGGCACGTTCCTCGACGCGCGGATGTTCATCGGTGAGCAAGTGATCGAGGGTGGCCGGCGCGGCGAGCGCGCATCCTTCGCTTTGGCCGAGCAGGTCCGTCAGATCGGCCTGGGGCAGGGGCGGCTGAAGACCGGGACTCCGCCGCGCCTCGACGCGCGAACAGTCGACTGGGCGGGCCTCGAGGAGCAGCCCAGCGACCTCGGGGATTGGGCCATGTCCGCGCTCGACGACGGCGTTCGCCTCCCGCAGCTGCGGTGCGCCATCACTCGGACCAGCGCGCGGACTCACGAGATCATTCGCGCCAATTTCGACCGCTCGCCCTTGTTCGCCGGAGCGATCGAGGGCCGGGGCCCGCGCTACTGCCCTTCGATCGAAGACAAGGTGAAGCGCTTCGCCGACCGCGACGGTCACCAGATTTTCCTCGAGCCGGAGGGGCTGGACGACCTTCTCGTCTATCCCAACGGAATCTCGACCTCGCTGCCGGCGGATGTCCAGCAGGATTTCGTCCGGAGCATCGCAGGGCTGGAGCGGGTCGACATCGTGCGACCCGGCTATGCGGTGGAATATGAGTTCGTCGACCCGCGCCGGCTCGGCGGCACGCTCGAGGTGCGCGATCTGCGGGGCTTGTTCCTGGCCGGACAGATCAATGGCACGACAGGCTATGAGGAAGCCGCGGCGCAGGGTCTTGCGGCGGGCCTCAATGCCGCCGCGCGTGCGCTCGATCTGCCCGAGGTTCGGTTCGACCGCCGCACCAGCTACATCGGCGTGATGATCGACGACCTGACGCTGCAGGGTGTCAGTGAGCCCTATCGAATGATGACGGCGCGGGCAGAATACCGCCTCTCGCTCCGCGCCGACAATGCGACGACGCGGCTGGGCAGCGCGGCGCTCGCGGCGAACTGCGTTTCAGATCGGCGCCGGCGGCAGATCGAATCGCATTTCGAATGCCGGACCAGCGCGGGATGGGCGGACAGCGAGGAGGGGCGTGCCGACGCGCTTTACGAACCTTATGTCCAGCGGCAGCAGCGCGAATGGGACGCGGTGCAGCGCGACGCGCGAGTCTGGATTCCCACGGACCTCGACTATGCGTCGATTCCGGGTCTCTCGAATGAGATGGTCGAGCGGCTTGAGGCCGTACGGCCGGAGACGCTCGACCAGGCGGCTCGGGTCCACGGAGTCACGCCGGCTGCCTTGTCGGCGTTATACGTCGCGGCGAGTCGCCGCGCGGCTGCGTGATCGAGCGGCTGGAGCAGGTCGCCGGGCGGCCTGTTTCACGTGAAACATTTCGCAAGCTCGAGGCCTATGTCACGCTTCTGAAGCTCGAAAGCGCTCGTCAAAATCTCGTCTCCGCCTCGACGCTCGATCAGCTTTGGGAGCGTCATATCCTCGACTCGGCGCAGCTCGTGCGCTTCGAACCGCGGCCAAGCGCCTCTTGGCTCGACATCGGTTCGGGAGCGGGACTGCCGGGAATCGTGATCGCCTGCCTGGTAAACGGCCCCGTGACTCTCGCCGAGCCGCGCCGGCTTCGCGTGGAATTTCTCCACAAGGCGGTCGAATCGCTAAATCTGAACGCCTCGGTGGTCCGCTCCAAAGCCGAGCGCCTAGAGGGGCGCTACGAAGTGATCACTGCACGTGCGGTCGCTTCGCTCTCGTCCCTAATCGAAATATCCCAGCATCTGTCCACAAGAAACACCGTCTGGGCGTTTCCAAAAGGGACAAATGCCGAGAGGGAACTGGCCGAAGCGCAGCGGGCATGGCAAGGTAGCTTCCACTTGGAACGGAGCATCACCGGCGAAGACTCATGGATCGTCGTCGGGACAGGGGTGAGGGCGAAGAGACGATGATCCGCATCGCGGTCGCGAACCAGAAGGGCGGGGTGGGCAAGACCACGACCGCAATCAATCTCGCCACGGCGCTCGCCGCGATCGGCTGGCGCGTGCTGCTGGTCGATCTCGACCCCCAGGGCAACGCCTCGACAGGGCTCGGCGTTGTCGCGTCGCAGCGCGAACGCTCGAGCTATGATGTGCTGATCGGCAGCGCGTCGCTTGGCGAAGCGGCGGTCTCGACGCGCGTGCCGAGGCTCGACCTCTTGCCGGCGACGGTTGATCTGAGCGGCGCCGAGATCGAGATGGTTGGGCTCGACGACCGCGCTCACCGGCTCGACAAGGCTCTCGCCGCGGTAGGGCCGGGCCGCTGGGACATTTGCCTGATCGATTGCCCCCCGTCGCTCGGCCTGCTCACCGTCAATGCGCTGGTCGCCGCGCGCTACCTGCTGGTCCCGCTCCAGTGCGAGTTCTTTGCGCTCGAGGGGCTCAGCCAGCTGCTTCAGACCGTCGAGCGGATCCGTGTCGCCTTCAACCAGGACCTTTCGATCCTGGGCGTCGCGCTGACCATGTTCGACCGGCGCAACAACCTGTCCCAGGCGGTCGCGGATGACGTCCGCGCCTGCCTCGCCGACGTCGTGTTCGAGACGATCGTGCCGCGCAACGTGCGCCTGTCGGAGGCGCCGAGCCATGGCTTGCCGGCGCTGATCTACGACCTTCGCTGCCCTGGCTCGGAGGCCTATCTTCGGCTCGCCCGCGAGCTGATTGGGCGTCTGCCGCAGCTGGCGGTGGCGGCATGAGCGCGGATCGTCCCGGCAAAGGGCTTGGCAAGGGCCTCCAGGCGCTGCTCGGCGAAGCCGCGCGTCCCGCCAACGAGGCTGGGGCGCCATCCCGCGGCGGAGTGCGCGAGATAGAGATTGGCCGTATCTGGCCCAATCCCAACCAACCCCGGCAGCAATTCAGCGACGAATCGCTCGACGAGCTTGCCAACTCCATATCGCAGCGCGGCGTGCTGCAGCCCATCCTGCTTCGGCCGAACGGCGAGGATTATCAGATCATCGCCGGCGAGCGGCGCTGGCGAGCCGCGCACCGTGCGGGTCTCCATACGATCCCCGCGATCGTCCGGGAAATCGATGAATCGACGACGGCCGAGCTCGCGCTGATCGAGAATGTGCAGCGCGAGGACCTGAACGCGATCGAGGAGGCGGAAGGCTATCGCCAGCTGATCCAGCGCCATGGTCACACGCAGGAAGACATCGGCCGGATCGTTCACAAATCACGCAGTCATGTGGCCAACCTCTTGAGATTGCTCGATCTTCCGGAATTCGTGAAGCAATCGCTACTGCGAGGCGATCTCAGTATGGGTCATGCGCGGGCGGTTGCGACGGCTCCCAGCCCCGAGGAGCTGGCCCGCGAAATCGTCGCCAAGGGTCTTTCGGTACGGCAGGCGGAAGCCCGGGCGAAGAAGGCGAAAGCGCCTGAGGCACCTGCCAAGGAGCGCGTGGTCGATCCCGACCTCGCGGCGCTCGAGCGTCAGCTCGGCGACATGCTCGGACTGAAGGTCCAGGTGGTCCACAAAGGGCAGGGCGGCACGGTCACGTTGCACTATTCGAACCTCGACCAGCTCGACATGGTCTGCCAGCGGCTCTCCGGCGAACCGATCTAGGAGATCAGCGGCGGCCGCGTGCCGCGCGGGCGATCGACAGCAGTTCTTCACCGAGCACCTCGCGGTCAGGCGCGGGGCTGAAGATCAGTTCCCGCTCAAGTCGCCCGGCGCGTTCCGCGACCCTCGCCAGCCCCTTGGCGTCCCAGCGGCGGAGCAGCTTCTCGACGAGCGCCTTATCCTTCCAGAACAACGACTTGCCAAATGACGCCATGACGCCGTCGGGCGAATCGCCGCGCTCGATCCGGGCTCTCGCGGGGGCGAGCATCAGCAGCCGCCGCTGGAGCGCGCGGACGATTGGAATCCCCTCGGCGGACTGCGGCAGCCGGGTGAGTTCATCCGCCAGCTCCGCAAGCTCCCCGGCGAGTGCCAGGTCGGCCAGCCGCGGCAGGTCGCCTTCGACCAGCTCCGCACCCACAACGTCGACTGCTTCCCGTTCAAGCTCCTTCGGACTCTGGGGCGAAGCGTCGAGGTACAAGGCGAACTTCTGCAGCTCCTGGGCGACGATCCCCTGGTCGTTTCCGCAGCTCTCGGCGATCAGGGCGGCCAAGGGCGGCGCGATTTTCAAGCCGAAACGGCGGCCCACCTCAATCACCATCCGTTCTGCATCGGCGCCCTCCGGCGCATAGGCGGCGAAAGCGATGGCCTGGCTGGAAGCTTCAGCGAGTTTCAACAGAGCGGACGTCCTCGGCAACACGCCGGCAATCGCCACGACGGGACTTTCGGTCTCAGGAGCCTCCAGCAGGGCCGCAACGCCTTCCTCGATGTCCTTGGTGGCTGGCTCTATCCACAGAACCCGCCTGCCGCCGAACAGGCTCATCGCTCCGGCTTCGTCGGCGAGCGCCGCGGGATCCGACTTGATCGCGCCGGCATTGACGATGAATCGGCTGGCGCCGAGCGCCTGCATGACGCGCTCGCCGAGCGCCCTCGATTGCGCGTCGTCAGGGCCGTGGAAGAGGTAGAAGCGGACCTGCGGGCTCGGTTGATCGACCGACCGGCCGATGCCTGCCTTGCTCGCCTTCATTGGCTGTGCCGGGCGCGCGCAGCGTAAAGGCCGACACGGCCGACGATCTGATCCGCAACGGCCTCGGCGAGATTCTCGAGCGCCGTCTGCTCGGCCGCGACGGTCGCATAATCGGAGCTGACGATGTCGATCCCCGCGTCGGACCCGGCCGTAGAGTCGAGCACCACTTCGCCCGTCGCCAGGCTCACCAGCTGGTAGCGCGCGCGCAATGTCCGCCGCTCGCGGGTGGCGGCCCGGTCCGCGCGAATGCCGAAGGCGGTGATATTGTCGTCGAGAGTGACGTCGAGGCGGTACACCGCGCTGCCCTCCCCGGATTCGCCGAGGCGGTCGATGAGCTTATTGCGAACCAGCCAGCCCGCCTGGCCCGCGATCGGACCGACCTCCACCGATCGCAGCGCGGATGCGACCGGGCTATTTGCGCCGCCACCGTACAGCGGGTGAAGGCCGCATGCCGGCAGCAGGAGAAAGGCGGCGATCAGGAACGCGCGGCGCATCAGGCGACGATATTCACCAGACGATCGGGAACGACAATCACCTTGCGCGGGCTGGCGCCGCCGAGCTGGCGCTGCACCTTCTCCGACGCAAGGGCAAGCTCCTCGGCCGCAGCCGGGTCGAGCCCGCGCGGCGCGGTCAGCGTATCGCGGAGCTTGCCGTTGACCTGCACCGCCAGCGTGACCTCTTCGTCGACGAGCAGCGCCGGATCGAACGACGGCCATGGCGCGTCGGCGATCATGCCTTGCGCGCCGAGGCCGGCCCAGCTCTCCTCGGCAAGGTGCGGAGCCATGGGCGCGATGAGCTTGACCAGCGTCCGCACCGCGTCGGCTCGGGTATCGGAGGGCTTGGCTTTCTCGATTGCCGTCACGAGCTCATAGAGCAGCGCGACCGCCTTGTTGAACTGCAGCCCGTCGATAGCTTCTCCGACCGCGGCGATCGTCCGGTGGAGCTTGCGCTCCAAGCCTTCGTCGCGGCCTTCTCCGGCGCTGCAGCCGT
>DASVXR010000349.1:0-7559 GCA_036392595.1 Sphingomicrobium sp. | reverse complement strand
ATCGTCTTCGATGGCGTCAAGCAGGCAACCGCGTCTGGCGAGGACGTGCTGATCGTCGACACCGCCGGACGCCTCCAGAACAAGCAGCACCTGATGGACGAGCTGTCCAAGATCCGCCGGGTCCTCGGCCGTCTCAACCCTGAGGCGCCGCACGACGTCCTGCTCGTTCTCGACGCCACAACGGGCCAGAACGCCCTTGCCCAAGTCGAGGTGTTCCGCGAGAGCGCGGGCGTGACCGGCCTCATCATGACCAAGCTCGACGGAACGGCGCGAGGCGGTGTCCTCGTCGCGGCGGCCGAGAAGTTCGGCCTTCCGATCCACGCGATCGGCGTTGGCGAGAAGGCCGACGACCTCAGGCCCTTCGATCCTCGTGCCGTCGCCAGGGCCATCGCAGGATTGCCGCCCGAATGACGGCAAAGACGGAGCCGCAAGGCGCGGGACGGCTGCTGATCGACCTGGGCCCGCTGCTGATATTCTTCCTCACGAACTTCCTGGCGCCGGTGCCTTCGGTGATGAAAATCTTCGTCGCGACGGGCGCCTTCATGATCGCGATGGTGGCCGCGATGCTCTTCTCGGCCATCCGCTACCACCGCATCTCGCCGCTGCTGTGGTTTTCCGGGATCATGGTCGTGATCCTCGGCGGACTCACCATCTGGCTGCACAACGAGAGCTTCATCAAGATGAAGCCGACCTTCTATTACGCGCTGGTGTCCGCTCTTCTCTTCTTCGGCCTCGCGACAGACCGGCCGCTGCTTCAGCGCGTGCTCGGAAGTACCTATCCGGGCCTCAGCGAAGAGGGCTGGAAGAAGCTCACTCGCAACTGGGCGATCTTCTTCGCGTGCATGGCCGCGCTCAACGAGGCGGTCTGGCGCAACAGCAGCACCGATTTCTGGGTCGGATTCAAGCTGTGGGGCGCCCTTCCTCTCACCTTCCTCTTCGCCGCCGCGAACATTCCGATGCTCATGCGCCACGGGCTGATGAAAGAGGATGCAGCGCCAGTCGAACCGGGGCCTGTCGAATGAGCGATCCGATCCTTTCCATCCGCGGCCTAGAGAAAACCTACGGGACGGGAGTCCATGCGCTGAAGACGGTCGACCTCGACATTCAGCGCGGCGAGATTTTCGCGCTGCTGGGGCCAAACGGCGCCGGCAAGACGACACTGATCAACATTATCTGCGGGATTGTCACTCCGACGGCGGGCGAGGTGCTCGTTGACGGAAGGAACTGGCAGTCGAACTACCGCTACGCCAGGGAGCGGATCGGCCTCGTTCCCCAGGAGCTGACCACCGAGGCATTCGAGCCGGTGTGGCGCACGGTCACTTTCTCGCGCGGCCTGTATGGAAAGCCGGCAAACCCGGCCAAGGTCGAGGAGCTGCTCAAGCGCCTTTCGCTGTGGGACAAGCGGAAGACCATCATGATGCACCTCTCCGGGGGCATGAAGCGCCGGGTGATGATCGCCAAGGCGCTGTCCCACGAGCCGGCCATCCTGTTCCTCGACGAGCCCACCGCCGGCGTCGACGTCGAGCTTCGCCGCGACATGTGGGACCTGGTCCGGCAGCTGCGCTCCGATGGGACCACGATCATCCTCACCACCCACTATATCGAGGAAGCCGAGGAGATGGCCGACCGCGTCGGAGTCATCAGCCGCGGCGAGCTGATCGCGGTCGACGAGAAGAAGTCGCTGATGGCGAAGATGGGCCGGAAAACGCTCGACATCATGCTTGCGGACCCGCTCGCAGCCATTCCGCCGGACCTCTCCGAGTGGAACGTGCGGCTGGAGCAGGACGGCCACGTGCTCTGCTACGAATTCGACAGCCACGCCGAACGGACCGGTATCGCCTCGCTGATGCGGCGCCTTTCGGACCTCGGTATCGCCTACAAGGATCTGTCTACGCACCAGTCGAGTCTCGAGGACATATTCGTCGAGCTCGTTCACAAGCCGAGGAGCGCGGCATGAACCTCCACGGCATCGCGGCAATCTACAAGTTCGAGATGGCGCGCTGGGGGCGGACGCTCTGGCAGAGCCTGATCACGCCCGTGATTACCACGGCGCTCTATTTCGTTGTCTTCGGGACCGCGCTCGGCTCCCGCATGACGGAGATGCAGGGGGTCGCGTACGGCAGCTTCATAGTTCCGGGCCTGACGCTCCTGTCGGTCTTCATGCAGTCGATCTTCAACGCCAGCTTCGGGATCTACTTCCCCAAGTTCACGGGTACGATCTACGAGCTGCTGTCGGCCCCGATTTCAAGCTTCGAAGCGGTCCTGGCTTATGTCGGAGCGGCAGTGACCAAGTCGGTCATCCTGGCCCTGGTCACCCTCGCCACAGCGACCCTCTTCGTGCCCGTGCGCGTCGATCACCCTCTGGCGATGGCGCTGTTCCTCGTCGGGATCACGACGGGATTCTGCCTGTTCGGCTTCGCGATCGGCGTCTGGGCGCAGAATTTCGAGCAGCTGCAGATCATCCCGATGCTGGTGATCACTCCGCTGACCTTCCTCGGCGGCGCCTTCTATTCCATCAAGGCAATCCGGGAGCCCTTCCGGACGGTTACCCTCTTCAATCCGATCGTGCACCTGATCAGCGGGTTCCGCTGGAGCTTCTACTCCGTCGCGGACGTGCCGGTCTGGTCGAGCGCTTTGGTCACGATCGGCCTCATCGCCATCTGCATGGCAGTGATCGCCTGGATGTTCAGGACCGGCTACCGGCTCAAGCAATAGGCTCCGATACCCGAGCGCCCTCCTGATTGGCCCGCTCGAAGCCCTGGCCGTCGAGGTTCTGGGCAACGAAATCCCAGTTGACGATATTCGACAGCACGTTCGTCACAAACTTCGGCCGCTCGTTGCGATAGTCGATGTAATAAGCGTGCTCCCACACATCGAGCGTGAAGAGCGGGACCATTCCGTCGTGGACGATCGGCGTGTCCGCATCGTGCAGCGAGGTCACGCGAAGGCTTCCGCGGTCGAGCACCAGCCAAGCCCAGCCGTTGGAGAAATGATTGACCGCTTCCTCCTGCAGCTTCTCGAGCAGCGCCTGCGGATTGCCGAAGCCATCCTCGATGAGCTTGGCCAGCTTTCCGTCCGGCTTCTGTCCCTGCGCAGGCGCGAGGCATTGCCAGAAGAAGCTGTGGTTCCATAGCTGCGCACTATTGTTGAACAGCTTCGAATGTCCTGAGCGCTTCGCCTCCCGGATGACCTGGATCAGCGAAGCGCCTTGCAGCTCGCGCTCATCCGCGATCATCTCGTTGGTCTTGGTGACGTACGCCTTGTGGTGCTTGCCGTGGTGAAACTCGAGCGTTTCGGCCGACATATGGGGTGCAAGGGCATCCTTTGGGAAAGGCAGATCGGGCAGCTGGAAGGGCATGGTTCATCACTCCGGCGAATGCTGGGAACGCCCTTGAAACGATGTCCGGCGCGGTGAGGCTCCTCCGCTCATCGCAGATGCTTGCGGTTTTACGTTTTCTGCCCGTAATGAAGTTCACGAGTTGAAGGGGGTAGTCCGATGAGCAAATTCTTCGCGAACCTGAACCTGGTCCTGATCACCGGCCTTGCGGTCGCGATCCTGATCGCCGTGTTTCCGGACTCGGGCTACCGGCCGCCGACGGGCGATCTCGTCAACGGCGTCCTTCAGTGGCTGCACGTTTTCTTCGGGATCGTGTGGATCGGGCTGCTCTATTATTTCAACTTCGTGCAAACACCGACGATGCCCACCATCCCGGCCGAGCTGAAGCCGGGGGTTTCCAAATATATCGCCCCCAAGGCGCTCTTCTTCTTCCGCTGGGGAGCGGCGTTCACCGTGCTGACCGGCCTTCTGCTCGCCTGGTCATACGGCGAGCTTGTCGAGGCGCTGACGCTTCAGCCCGCCTACCGCCTGATCGGCATCGGCATGTGGCTGGCTCTCATCATGGCGTTCGACGTCTGGGTGATCATCTGGCCGAACCAGAAAAAGGTGCTGGGGATCGTTGCCGCGGACGACGCTGCGAAGGCGAAGGCGGCAAGCACTGCCGGTATCGCGTCCCGCCTGAACGTCCTGCTGTCGATCCCGATGCTGCTGGCGATGACCAACATGCACTAGTCGAAAGGCGCGCTTGCCCGCGTCCTCAGCGGGTGCGCACCTCGTAACGCGCAAGATACTCGCCGGGCAGAGTCCATTTCGGCTCCAGCTCGCGCGCTCGCATCAGGTCGGCATAAGCGGCCTGGAGGTCGCCGAGCTGCTCATGCGCGATGCCGCGCGCGAGATAGGCGACCGCCGGCCGCTGGGCACCCAGCTTCATTCCGTGATCGAGCAGCGGAAGAACTTCGCGCGCCTTGTTCTCGCGAAGCTTCAGATAGGCCTTGTTGAGCCAGACCTCGGAGAGGTTCGGCGCCAGCTGCGCGGCATGGTCGTAATCCGCGTCGGCCGAGTCATAGTGGTTCTGCATCGCGTAGATGATTCCGCGGTTCACCAGGGTCGCGGCATAATCGGTCCGGTTGAGATTTTCCTCCTGCAGCGCCCGGGTGCAGCCGTCGACCGCGGAGGCTCGCGTGTCCTGCGCTTCGGCGGATTTGTAGCAGCCATAGGAGAGCGGACCTCCGAGGGTCAGCACACCGGCGTTCGCGGGAAGTATGGGAAGAGCAGCGAACAACAGTCCGGCAGCGGAAAGGACGAGGGCTTTCATATCGAGCCTCCTTTTCCAGGTTTCCGATTTTCCGTTTTACGCCTTCAAGCGGCGGCAGGCACGCGCAATTCGACCGGCGGACGAATGCCGCTCAGGCGGCGGCGTCGAGCAGCTTGTGGCGCTTCAGCGCGTGGCGCAGCTGATCGTAGCTGAGGCCGAGGGCGGCGGCGGTCGCCCGCTGGTTGAAGCGGTTCCTCTTGAGCCCGTCCTCGAGCAGCGCGCGCTCGTAAGCCGAGACTGCGGCGCGGAAATCGCTGGTGCTCTCGACCGAAACCGCCGTCTCAGGCTGAACTGTGGTCGCCTCGCCCACAACCGCGACGTCGCGCGACGGAGCTGGCACAGATACGGCATGAGCCGGAAGCGCCCCATGCGGCGCCCAGGGCGAGTGAAATGGGTTGAAGATGATCTCGTCGATGGGCCGCTCGGGATCCTCGTGGCGGTAGACTGCGCGCTCGATCACGTTGCGGAGCTCGCGAACGTTGCCCGGCCAGGGATAAGCCTCGAGCTCGGCGACCGCCCGGGGAGTGAAGCCGGGCCAGTTGGGCCAGTCGAGCTCGACCGACATGCGGCGTCCGAAATGCTCCGCGAGGAGCGGCACGTCCCCTTCCCGTGCGCGAAGGGGCGGAAGCGTGATTACCTCGAATGACAGGCGGTCGAGCAGGTCCGCGCGGAACTTCCCCTTGTCGACCTGGTCGGGAAGGCTCTCGTTCGTGGCGGCGACGATGCGCACATCGACCGAGATGGGCTTCGACGCGCCGATCCGGGTGACCTCGCCATATTCGACTGCGCGCAACAGCCGGTCCTGGGCAGGCATGGATAGGGTCCCGAGCTCGTCGAGGAACAAGGTGCCGCCGTCGGCTTCCTCGAAGCGTCCGTGGCGCGTCTTGGCCGCTCCGGTGAAGCTCCCCGCCTCGTGCCCGAACAGCTCCGCTTCGATGAGGTTTTCGGGCAGAGCGGCGCAATTCATGATAATCAGCGGCCCAGCCCACCGGGACGAAAGATGGTGAAGCCGTTCCGCGATCAGCTCCTTGCCGGTTCCGCGCTCGCCGATGACGAGAACGGGCCGATTGAGCGGCGCGGCGCGGCTCGCGCGCTCGACCGCGTCGAGAAACGCGAGGCTTTGCCCGATGAACTGTTCGGCCCGCTCCATGCCCGACTGTTGGTGGCAAATCCCACCATTTGGCAAGGATTTTCACTCTCTAAACCACCCGAAAAAGGGGAGATTCGCCAAACTTTGCGCTTTCCTTAAATATGGCACGACTCTTGTATGGTTTAGGACAGGTTTAGGGCCCTAATGTTGGAATTCTGGAGTGACTGAATGAGCATCTTTTCCCGGACACGGGACATCTTTGCCGCGAACATCACCGAGATGCTCGACCGGTCGGAAGACCCGGCGAAGATGATCCGCATGGTCATCCTCGAAATGGAGGAGACGTTGGTCGAGGTCCGCGCCTCGGCCGCCCGCTGCATTGCCGATGGCAAGGAGATGCGCCGAGCGCTCTCGCGCCTCGACGAGCTTCAACGGAGCTGGACCGAAAAGGCCGAGCTCGCGCTGTCAAAGGACCGCGAGGATCTCGCCAAGGCGGCGCTCCTCGAGCGGCAGAAGGCCGCCGACATGGCCGAAGGCCTGCGCGAGGAGATCAAGGTCATCGACGAGACTCTCAAGGGCTATGAAGGCGACATCGCCAAGCTCCAGGGCAAGCTGCGCGAAGCGCGCGCCCGGCAGAATGCGATCGCCGCCCGCTTCGAGAGCGCCGTCACCCGCGCCCGCGCCCGCGAGCTGCTGAACGGTGGGCGCACCGAGGACGCTTTCTCCAAGTTCGAGCTGCTTGAACGCCGCGCCGATTTTGCCGAAGGGCGCGCGGACGCGCTCGGAATGACGGGGCCGAAGAGCCTCGAGGAAGAGATTGCTGAATTGAAAGCCGCCGAATCCGTCGATGCCGAGCTGGCAGCGATGAAGGCCGCGCTCAAGGCAAAGGGGAAGTAATTCAAGATGGAAGATGTGCTTATTCCGCTGATCGTCGTCCCGATCCTTTTCATCGGGCTGCCGTGGCTGGTCTTTCACTACATCACGAAGTGGAAGACTGCGGCGACGCTGACGTCCGGCGACGAAAAGCTGCTCGATGAGTTGCACGACGCGGCTCGGCGGCTCGACGATCGGCTGTGCACGATCGAGCGGATCATGACCGCAGAGAATCCGAACTGGAAGCAGCAGTGCCTGCCCGGGCGTGAGCGCGAAGACCGCCTACTCACGAGCGGAGACAAGTGATGGCGTACGACCGCTACCCGGAGCCGTACAGCGAGCGCCGCCACCTGACGGAGCAGCCCGCCAGCCGGACCCGCTTCTACCGTGACAAGCAGAACGGCAAGCTGTGGGGAGTCTGCGCCGGCATTGCCGACTATACGGGCTTCGACGTCAGCCTGGTCCGGGTCTGCTTCCTTGCGGCCGTATTCATGAGCGGCGGCTCGGTGCTGCCTTTCTATGTCATTGCCGCGATGGTCACTCCGACCAAGCCGCGCGAGCTGCAGCTGCGCGACGGCGAGGAGAAGCAATTCTGGCAGGGCGTGCGCGCCTCGCCCGCTCGCGCGGCCCGCGACATCCGTTCAAGGCTGAAGGACATCGACCGCCGCCTGGCCGACATCGAAAGCTATGTGACGACCGAGAACCGCTCGCTTGCTCGCGAGATCGAGCAGCTTCGCTGACGTAGCAACTGGGAGAAAGCCGAAAATGGAAGGTCCGACGGCCGTCTTGCTCGCGATGATCATCATCGGTTTGCCAACCGTCATGATCATGCTCATCGCCAACCGCTTCTTTAAATTTCGCGAGAAGAAGCTCGAGGTCGAAGCAATGAACGCGGCGGAAAAGGCAGCGCAATATGCGGCCCGCAGCAGCGAGCTCGAGGAGCG
>DASVXR010000348.1:0-4087 GCA_036392595.1 Sphingomicrobium sp. | reverse complement strand
AGCAGCGCAAGTACCGCCACGGCGGCCAGAAAATACGTCAGCTCCATGCCTCTTCCCCGGTCTCCCTCTTTCGGGCCATGATGCGACGGCCATGATGCAAGCGGAAGCGAAAAACGACAGGAGCGCGGACCTGTTCGCCGTGCGGTCGCTGCTGTTCCTGCCAGCGTCGAACCCGAGAGCGATCGCCAAGGCGCGCGAGGCGGGCGTGGACATGGTCGTGCTGGACCTCGAAGATGCGGTGAAGCCGGAGGACAAGGAGGCGGCGCGCGATGCGGCCGTGGAAGCGGTCGGATCGGGTTGGCCGATGCCGGTCGCGATCCGGGTGAACGGCGTCGGCACCGAATGGCACTCGTTAGACCTGGACGCCGCTGCGCGATCGAAGGCGGACTATGTCGTCGCTCCGCGAGCCATGTCGGCGCACCTGGTCCACGGCGTCGCGGAAGCGGTCAGCAAGCCGGTGCTGGCGATGATCGAGACTGCGGCCGGCGTGCTCTGCGCGGCGCAGATTGCGCCTGAGACGGCGGGCCTGATCGCGGGGACGAACGACCTGCGCGCCGACCTTCGCCTGCCGCTCGATGCCAGCCGGGACCCGATCAGCGCCTCGCTTCAGATGATTGTGCTGGCGGCGCGCGCCGCGGGTGTCGCGGTGTTCGACGGCGTCTGGAACCAGCTCACCGACCTCGACGGCTTTGCGAAGGAGGCGAGCGAAGGGCGTCTGCTCGGCTTTGACGGCAAGAGCGTGATTCATCCAAACCAGATTGAGCCTTGCCACCGCGCCTTCGCTCCGACGGAGGCGGAGATCGACCGCGCGACCAAGCTCGTGGCCGCCTTCTCGGGCGGCGCGGAGCGGTTCGAGGACCAGATGATCGAACGGATGCACGTGGAGGCGGCCGAGCGGGTGCTGCAAAGGGCGCGCGCCTAGTCACCCTCTTGGCGAATCGGACTTCTCCTGTCATGGGCCGATATGGCCCACCCCGACCAAGCATCTGAAATCCCGCTCGGACTGACGTTCGACGACGTCCTCCTGCAGCCGCTCGAATCCTCCGTTCTGCCGAGCCAGGCGGACACACGCACCCGGCTGACGCGCCAGATTCCGCTCAACATCCCGATCCTTTCCTCGGCGATGGACACGGTCACCGAGGCCGACATGGCGATTGCTCTCGCGCAGCTCGGCGGAATTGGAGTGCTTCACCGCAACCTCTCCATCGAGGAGCAGGCGGCGGCGGTCCGCCAGGTTAAGCGGTTCGAGAGCGGAATGGTGGTCAATCCGATCAGCATGACCCCGGACCAGACGCTCGCCGAAGCGCTGGAGCTGATGAAGGCCAACCGAATCAGCGGGATTCCGATCGTCGACAAGTCGGGGAAGCTGTGCGGCATCCTGACCAACCGCGACGTGCGCTTCGCCGAGAATCCCCGCCAGCCCGTCAGCGAGCTGATGACGAAGGACAATCTCGCAACCGTTGGCCTGGGAACGAGCGAGGAGGTCGCCCGCCGGATCCTTCACGACCGGCGGATCGAGAAGCTGCTCGTGGTTGACGACCGCGACCATCTCGTCGGGCTGATCACGGTCAAGGACATCGAGAAGGCGGTTGCGACGCCCCATGCGACCAAGGACGCCGAAGGGCGGCTCAGGGTGGCAGCCGCGACGACCGTCGGCGACGCCGGCTTCGCGCGCTCCGAGGCGCTGGTCGAGGCAGGCTGCGACTGCATCGTCGTCGACACGGCGCACGGTCACAACATCGACGTGGCTCGCGCGGTGGAACGGGTGAAGGCCTTGTCCAACTCGACTCAAGTGGTCGCCGGCAACGTCGCCACCGCGGATGCTGCCAAGGCGCTGGTCGACGCCGGCGCAGACGCCATCAAGGTCGGCATCGGCCCGGGCTCGATCTGCACGACCCGGATCATTGCCGGAGTGGGCGTCCCGCAGCTCACCGCGATCATGGAGGCGTCCCGTGCCGCCAACGGTGTGCCGGTGATTGCCGACGGCGGAATCCGCACCAGCGGCGACATGGCGAAGGCCCTCGCCGCGGGCGCTTCCTGCGTCATGGTCGGATCGCTTCTTGCGGGCACTGAAGAGGCGCCGGGCGAGACCTTCCTCTACCAGGGGCGCAGCTACAAGTCGTATCGGGGCATGGGGTCCGTCGGAGCGATGGCCCGCGGGTCGGCCGACCGCTATTTCCAGCAGGACATCAAGGACCATCTGAAGCTCGTGCCCGAAGGCATCGAGGGCCAGGTGCCGTACAAGGGGCCGGTGCGCGAGATCATCCACCAGCTGGTCGGCGGCGTGAAGGCGGCGATGGGCTACACCGGCTCGACCACTATTCCCGAGCTGCAGAAGCGCGCCAAGTTCATCCGGATCACCAATGCGGGGCTGTCCGAAAGCCATGTCCACGACGTCGCCATCACCCGCGAGGCTCCCAACTATCCGACGCGCTAGTCAATGACCCCCGCCGCGCGGCTCCAGGCGGCGATCGAGATTCTCGATGAGGTGGTCGCCTCTGCGCGGGAGGACGGGCCGCCCGCGGACGCCATCGTCACGCGCTACTTCAAGGAGCGGCGCTATGCGGGATCGAAGGACCGGCGTGCCGTTCGAGAGCTGGTGTTCCGCGCAATCCGGCGAACGGCTGAGCGGCCCTCGAGCGGCCGGGCGGCGATTCTCGGCCTCGTCGACGAGGAGCCGGCGCTGCTCGAGCTGTTCGGGGAACCGCGCGGACCCGCGCCGCTCGGCGACGGAGAGGAGCGCGCTGCGGCGGGAGCGGTACCGGAATGGCTTGTTCCGGAGCTGTCCCCACTCGTTGGACAGTACGAATGGCCCGCGCTGCTCGAACGGGCGCCCGTTGACCTTCGGGTGAATGTCGCCCGGACCTCGCGAAACGAGTTGCTTCCGGAATTCCCGAACGCAACCGCCACCCCGACCAGTCCCTGGGGCATCCGCCTTCCGGCTGACAGCCGTATCGACGATCATCCCGCATTCCGCGCCGGGCTCGTCGAAGTTCAGGACGAGGGCAGCCAGCTGATCGCCTTGGCTTGCGAGCCGAACGACGGCGACCGGATCATCGACCTGTGCGCCGGGGCGGGCGGCAAGTCGCTCGCGCTTGCGGGGGCCGCTCCGACGGCGCGCGTGCTCGCGACTGATGCCAACCGGATGCGCCTGTCAAAGCTGCCCCAGCGCGCCGAGCGCGCGGGCGCGGCCATCGAGGCGCGCCTTCTCAATCCACCCAATGAGCTCGCCGAGCTCGCGCATGAGCGCGCCGGGGCAGACCTGGTGCTCGTCGACGCGCCCTGCTCGGGGAGCGGGACGTGGCGCCGCAACCCCGAGGGGCGGTGGCGTCTCACGCCCGAGCGGCTCGATCGCCTCGTGAAGGTCCAGACGCGGCTGCTCGATATCGGCGCGGAGCTGGTCCGCCCGGGCGGGCGGCTGGTCTATGCCGTCTGCTCGCTCCTGTCCCGCGAAGGGGCAGGGCAGACAAGCGACTTCCTCAGCCGCCATTCATCATGGAATGTGCAGGAAATGCCGTTCGCCGCGGGGCGTTCGGACGGTGCTGGCCGGCTGCTTACGCCGGCGCATGACGGCACCGACGGCTTTTTCGTCGCGCGGCTCGGGCGTCCGTGCTAGGCGGCGCTGTGGAATGGAGAGATTGATGGGTGTTTTGCCTCGCGTCCTCATCGCCGGACTTGCCAGCGTTGCCCTTGCCTCGCCGGTGATCGGCCAAAAAGCCGACGACCAGATCAGCCCCCGGTCAGTCCAGTTGCAGCGGCAGGGCGAGAGCCTGCTCTCGGCAGGAAAGCTCGAGGCCGCCGAAGACACGCTCGAGACCTCGCTTGCGGTGGACCCGCGCAACCGCTGGGCGTTCGTCGACCTCGCCCGGGTGGCCGAGAAGCAGCACCTGTTCGGCAAGGCGATCCGCATGACGAACAAGGCGCTTCAGCTGGAGCCGAATGACGCCGACGCCATCGCCGTCCAGGGTGAGGCAATGGTGGAGCTTGGCGCAGTCGCCCGCGCCCAGCAGAACCTCCAGAAGCTGCAGTCGATCTGCGTGAAGGGCTGCCCGCAGGTGGCGCAGCTCTCGGCCGCGATCAGCCGCGG
>DASVXR010000347.1:0-5363 GCA_036392595.1 Sphingomicrobium sp. | reverse complement strand
CGCTTTCGAAGCTGCCGCCTGTCGCCATGGCTAGGCCTGCCGCGACCAGCACGTTGGAAGCCTGGTACGCACCGATCAAAGGCAGAGCCAGGCGATACGTTCCCTCTTTATGTTTGATGACGAGGTTCTGGCCGAGGGCGGTCGGCTGCTGTTCAACCAGCTGAAGGAAACCGCCGGAGCGTCCGACGGTAATCGGTTCAATGCCGCGCTTTCGGACGCGATCGATGACCTCCGCCGACTTCGGATCGTCGGTCCAAATCACCGCCGCGCCGTCCGCCGGGAGCAACTCATCGAACAGCCGCATCTTGGCTTCGAAATAGGCGTCCATCGTCTCGTGATAGTCGAGGTGGTCGCGGCTGAAGTTCGTGAAGGCGGCGGCCGCCAGCGGAACGCCCTCGCAGCGGTGCTGGTCGAGCCCGTGGGACGAGGCTTCGTAGGCGACATGGGAAATGCCCATGCGCTTGAGCCCCGCCATGTTCCTGAGGAACGTGACGATGTCCGGCGTAGTGAGGCCGGTCTGCACCTGGTCATCCGACGTCGTGACTCCGAGCGTGCCGATCGAGGCTGAGCGGTGGCCCGACATGCGCCAGATCTGGCGGGTCATCTCGACCGTCGACGTCTTTCCGTTGGTCCCGGTCACCGCGACGACCGTGTCGGGAAAAGGCGCGTAGAATTTGGCGGCGAGCGCGGCGAAGAGGCGGCGCGGCTCCGGGTCCGCGAGGAGCGGGACCTTGGGGACCTTCGCGTCGGGCCTGGCGACCACCGCCACGGCGCCGCGGTTCACCGCGTCCGCGACGAAATCCTCGCCGTTGAACACCGTCCCCCGGAACGCACCGAAGACGTTGCCGGAGGCGACCTTGCGATGATCGATCGCAAAGCCCGTGACCGCGGAATCGCTGCTGACGTCCGCGATGTCGGACAAGCGCATGGCGGCGCCTACTCCTTCGGTTCTTGGACGAAGGGAAGCACCTCGGCCATGTTCGGTTCGCGGTTGAGGTCGGGCGTGACCCCGAGCATCGGCGCGATGCGGCTGACGGTGCGGCTCACGACCGGCGCAACGTTCCAGCCGGCCGTCGTGAAACCGTAAGTTTCCGGCGTGGCTTTCGGTTCGTCGAGCATCACGACGACCACATAGCGCGGGTCGTCCATCGGGAACACACCGGCGAAGCTCGTGATGTTGATGGTCTGGCTGTAATGGCCGTCGATCAGCTTCTGGGCAGTTCCGGTCTTGCCGCCGATCCGGTAGCCCGGCGCATCAGCCTTCTTGCCGGTGCCCTTCAGCACGACGAGGCGGAGCAGCGAGCGCATCCGGTAGCTGGTGTCGGCGCTGAACACGCGCCGCCCCGGCGGAAGCGGATGGTCGGGACCGACCTTGAGGATCGTGGGCGGATGGTAGATCCCGCCGTCGAACAGCGTCGCATAGCCCATCGCGAGCTGGAGCGGAGCGACGGCGATGCCCTGGCCGAAGCCGATCGTCATCGTTTCGAACGGACCCCAGCGCGAGCCGGGGGTCAGCGGGCGGCCGCGCTCTTTCAGCTCGATCTCGACCTTGTCGAGGAAGCCCATCTTCTTGAGCCAGGCCTTCTGCCGCGCGGTACCGACCTGGTCGGCGATCTGCGCCATTCCGATGTTCGAGCTTTCCATCATGATCTCGGCGACCGAGCAGGGCCGGCCGAACGGATGGGTGTCATGGACGAGATGGCCGTAAACCGGCAGCACGTCCGGGCAATTGTAGATCTGCCCGGGACCGGAAACGACGCCCGAATCCATCGCCATCGCCAGAGTGAACGGCTTGAAGGTCGAGCCGAGCTCGAACACGCCCAGCGTCGCCCGGTTGAAATGCGCTTCCGGCGGCCCCTGCCCCGGCGCGTTCGAGTTGAACGACGGCATCGAGGTCATGGCGAGCACTTCGCCGGTGTGCACGTCCATCACCACGCCGGCGGCGCCAATGGCGGAAAAGTGCTGCATCGCATCGCCGAGCTCGGCCTCGAGCGCCTGCTGGACCCGGCTGGAGATCGACAGGACGAGCGGCTTTCCGCGCGTCCGCGGGTCCGACAGATAGGAGTCGAAGGCGCGCTCGATCCCCGCGGCGCCATGGCCGTCGATGTCGGTGAAGCCCAGCACGTGCGCCGCGAGGCTGGTCTGCGGGTAAAGCCGGTCCGGCTCACGCTGGATGGCAAGCCCGGGCTCTCCGATCGCGTTCACTGCCTCGACGAGCGCCGGAGACGCCCGGCGGCGCAGGTAGAAGAAGGGCTTACCTGAGCGCAGGAGAGCGAAATATTGCTCCTGCGTGTGCTCGGGCATCAGCTCGGCGAGCTTTTCGGCGAGCTCGAGCTTGTCGCCGATCACCTTGTTCGGATGGACGGCGATGATCCAGGCGTCGATGGTGCGGGCAAGCGGTTCGCCGTCGCGATCGACGATGTCGCCGCGATCCGGAATGAGGGCCGTCAGGCCGATCTTCCGCCCGGCGTGGTCACCGAACGCTGCGAGCCAGAGAATGCGCAAGGCAATGAGGGCGACGATCCCCGCATAGACCAGCATGCCGAACATCAGCCGCTGGTGCATCACCGCGAGCATTTGCCGACGCTGGCCGACGAGTCGGAGCCGCTCGGGCCGTGGCGCGACGAGAGCGGGCGTCGGTGCGTTCATCGGCCGGTAGAGTGGTCCTTGGATGGTTTCGTGGAGCTCTTCGCCGGCAGCGGCGCGAGCGGATCGACCTTCGCAATGCGCACCGGCTTTGTCACCGGCTGGGCGGCCGCGAGGCCCGGCTTATCCACGGATTTCTTTTGAACCGGCTTTGCCGCCGCCGCCGGCTTTTCCGTGGACTTCCCCATTGGCTGTGGGCCCGTCGCCTGGGGCAAAATGGCGACGGGCTTTACCGGGACCTCGCGCGTCTCGGTTTTCAGGCTAGCTTGATGAAGCAATTGGCTTGGCGCCGAAGCAGCCGCCGCTGTCGGCGCTCCGGAATCATCGGTTTGCTCGGCGCCGATCGCCGGCTTGCGGTCAGGCGCGGGCGCCGAGGCGAGCACCACGGGCGCCTGGAAGTCGACCTTCTGCTCGGGCCGAGTGAGCTTCGCGAGCTCGAAGCTGCTGCCGACGAACTGGTCGGCCGCGGGCGCCGACATCGCAAGCACGCTGGCGTTCCAGCGCTCGAGCTGGGCGAGACGCCCGCGGGTGCCGATCTCTGTCTGAAGCGTGCGAACGTCGCGCTGGGCGAGCACGATCCGAGTCTCGACGTCCTCGAGCGCAGCGCGTTCGGAGGCGACGCGAAGCGACACCAGGTAGCAGGCGAGCGCCGCTCCGGCGCAGGTCGCGACGATATAAACTGAGCGGAAGCCGTTCATTGCACTCTCCCCTTCCACGCCGGGGCCGAGGTCCGGACCGCGCTCCTCAGCCGCGCCGAGCGCGCGCGGGGATTGCCGGCCAGTTCACGCTCCGTCGGGGAAACCGGCTTTGCGACCCGTTCGAATGTCGGCTGTCGTGGGTCGCTCAGCACGGGACGGTGGCGCGAACCGGCCGGCGTTCCCCCGCTCCTCTCGCGGAAGAAACGCTTCACGATTCGGTCTTCGAGACTGTGAAAGGTGACGACGGCGAGGCGGCCGCCGGGCTTCAGGGCGCGCTCGGCGGCGGCAAGACCCTCTTCGAGCTCATCGAGCTCGGCGTTCAGGTGAATTCGGATGGCCTGGAAGGTGCGCGTCGCCGGGTCGCTCTTCTGTCCCGGCCGGAAGCCGGCAGCGCGGCTGACGATGGCGGCGAGTTCGGCGGTGCGCTCCACGGGCCGAGCCGCGATGATCGCCCGGGCGATGGCGCGGGCGCGCGGCTCTTCGCCATAGTCCCTCAGGACTCGAGCGATCTCGGCTTCCTCCGCCTCGTTGAGGAATTGGGCGGCGGTCAGGCCCGACTTGCTCATCCGCATGTCGAGCGGCCCGTCAGCCTGGAAGGAGAAGCCCCGCTCGGCCCGGTCGAGCTGCATCGAGCTGACGCCGATATCGAGCGCGATCGCGTCCACCGCCGAGATGCCCTGCTCCGCGAGCACGCGGTCCATTTGCGAGAAGCGTTCATTGACGAGCATCAGGCGGGGATCCGGGACGAGCGACCGTCCTGCCTCGATCGCGTCGGGGTCACGATCGAAGCCGATCACTCGTCCCGCCCCCACCCCGAGCATGGCGCGCGTGTAGCCGCCTGCTCCGAATGTCGCATCGACCGCCGTGTCGCCCTCGCGAAGGGCGAGCGCGGCGATCACTTCATTGACCAGCACCGGCACATGTGGGGCCGTGTTAGTGCCGGTGCTGGTCATGACTGGCCTCGTTCTTCGAGGCGGAAACGGGCGATGTCCTTGAGATCCTCGGGGATGCGCGAATCCTCGAGGAGGAGATCGGGATTCCAGATCTGGAAGGTCTCGCCGGTGCCGAGGAACAAGGCGAGGTCGCCGATCTGGCCTTTGCGGCGCATCATCGGCGGGAAAAGGATCCTGCCGGAGCTGTCGTAAGGCACCTCCTCGGTGGCGGCGAAGGCCATGAGGTTGCGCTGCTGATATTCGAGCTGCGCCTCCGGGTTCGTCTCCTCCTTCTCGAGCAGCCGTTCGAGCTTGCTGTGCTTCAGTGCCGCATAGGCGGGGTCGTAGGCGCTGAGGCAGGGGAATGCCTCATGCTTGGCAAGCACGATCGTGCGGGCATCGCCGCGGCGCTCGATGACGCTTCTGAGGAATGCGGGGATGGATACGCGGCCCTTAGCATCGACCGCGTTCAATGCGCTGCCCTGAAACAGATGCTCTAGCGCCACTTACTCTCCCCTTGGCGGCGCAGACCTCTCCCGTCGCGGACGTGCGGCATCGCCGCGCGTTCCACGTCAGGCTTCCGGATGATTGGGTCAGCCCCGCGCTACCGAGTGTTAGTAACTCACGCAGCGACGGGATACAATGGGATTTCGTGGGATTACATGGGAAAATTCGGGAAAAGCTGGAATTTCCGTGGCTTTTCGGCCGCACTCTCGTGGGGTGTTCTGGCCCTGTTCTGTGTCTCCGAGGCTGTGGATAAGTCTGTTATTCCGCGAATCGGGAGAGAATCATTTCCGCTCGAGCCTGGCAAGCTCCGCCAGAAGCGCGTCGAGATTATGCCCGGCGTCTCCGCCTACATGATCCACGTCGAGCAGGTCGGCATCGGCGACGATCGTCGCCCGCCCCTTGCCGATAGCGCAATGCGCCACGAGCCGGTCGCGACTGATGGCGCAGCTTCCGTACAATTGGCCGGGCGAGCCCGTGGCGACACGGTAGCCGCCGAGCTCCCGCGCCGCCGCCCCGCGCTCCTCTGGAGCATCGAGCCTCAGCCCCCAATGGCCGAGCAGCCCCGTGTCCATGAACATCG
>DASVXR010000346.1:0-7637 GCA_036392595.1 Sphingomicrobium sp. | reverse complement strand
TTGAGGCTCGCCTTGGCCCAATTGCCGTAGGCGCGGCGGATGTTGATGGTGCCGAGCTCGCCAAGGACGAGCAGCACCTCGTCGAGATGGTCGGGGCTCGCATTGTCGGCGTCGATCAGGAGCGCGATGTTGTTTTCGATCTCGCCGTTGCGTTCACGCATGAACTTTTTTCCGACTCTCTTCGCTTCTGAACGACCCCTCTACCGAAGTGTCGCGGAATGACCACACCCCGGCGCGAGCCTGCTCGCGTACATGAACCGTACATGATCGATGCGGGAACGAAATGCTTCCTGATGCACTGATACGCCTACCAGGGGGCGTGTATTGGAAGGGACAGGACGATGAGGAGATTTGGTCTTGCCGCTGCCCTTGCCGCCAGCGTTGCGGTCACGGGATGCGCTACAAGCCCGTATGGTTACGGGTACGACCCGTACGGGTATAACAACGGCTACTATGGAAGTGGCTATGGCTCTCCATATTATGGCAGCCAGACCGGCCGGGTAGCCACCGGCGCGGCCGTGGGTGCTGCTACCGGCGCTGTCGCAGGCGCCGTTCTTCCAGGCGTCAAGCCGGTCACCGGCGCGATTGCCGGCGCGATCCTCGGCGGCGTTCTCGCCGCGACGATCAACGGCCGCCAATATTATCGCGATACGCGCGGCTATTGCTATTACGTCGACCAGTACGGCCAGCCGCACTACAATTATAACGTCAGGTGCTAAGCACGTCGCATAAGCGACTGACGTTCCTGAATTTTGAGCAAGCCGGCTAGACGGGGCGGAATTTCCCTTCCGCCTCGTCGAGCACGTATAGGCGTCCCTCGGCGATGGAAAAGTGGGCGCCGTGGAGCCTGAGCCGGCCATCGCGCTCGCGCTCCGCGATCCAGGGGAAGGTGCGCAGGTTCGCCAGGCTGACCTTCACCGCCTCCCGTTCCATGTCGTCGAAGGCCGCACGGTCTAGCTCGTCATGGCGAGCGCGCACCTCGTCGCGAGCGCCGTCGAGCATTCGCACCCAGTCGGCGATGAAATGGCCTTCGCCGGGCTCCGTCCCGTCGAACTGGCCCGTGAGGGCCGCGGCGCAGCCGCCGCAAAGGCCGTGGCCCATCACGAGGATCTCTCCGACCTCGAGCTGGGTAACGGCGAACTCGAGCGCTGCTGAAACGCCGTGGAAGCCGCTGCTCGTCTCATAGGGCGGAGCCAGGGCGGCGATATTGCGGGCGACGAACATCTCGCCGGGCTTCGCGTCGAAGATCATCGCCGGATCGACACGGCTGTCGGCGCAGGAGAGGATCATGATTCTCGGGCTCTGCCCCTCGGCGAGCTCCGACCAGCGCTCGCGCTCGCGGGCCCAGTCCTTTTCGCGGAAGCGATGATAACCTTCGATCAGCTTGGAGAAATACGGCATGAGGCGCGGCTAACGGGCGAGGGCAGGGGTGGCAAGCACCGGCTGCAATCGCTATCTGCGCGCCCATGAACGCCCCCGCAGCAATGCCGAAGCAGCGCAAGCCCGACTGGATCCGAGTCAAGGCTCCGGTGAGCGAAGGCTATCACGCGACGCGGCGGCTGATGCGTGAGCTGAACCTCGCGACCGTCTGCGAGGAGGCCGCCTGCCCGAACATCGGCGAATGCTGGACCAAGAAGCATGCGACGGTGATGATCCTCGGCGACACCTGCACGAGGGCCTGCGCCTTCTGCAACGTGAAGACCGGAATGCCGCGCGCGGTCGATCCGCTGGAGCCGGAGCATGTGGCGACGGCGGCCGCGGAGCTGGGCCTGGAGCATATCGTCGTGACCAGCGTGGACCGCGACGACCTGCCCGACGGCGGCGCATCCCAGTTCGTGAGAGTGATCGAGGCGCTTCGGAAGCGCACTCCGAGCACGACGATCGAGATCCTGACGCCCGATTTCCGCAACAAGAGCGAGAAGGCCGTCGAGGCGATCGTGGATGCCTGCCCCGACGTCTACAACCACAACCTGGAAACGGTGCCGCGGCTCTATCCGACCATCCGGCCGGGCGCGCGTTATTATGCCTCGCTGCGGCTGCTGGAGAGCGTCAAGCGCAAGGCGCCGCACATCTTCACCAAGTCCGGCCTGATGGTCGGGCTCGGCGAGCAGCGGCTCGAAGTGCACCAGGTGATGGACGACATGCGCTCCGCCGGCGTCGATTTCCTGACCATGGGTCAGTATCTACAGCCGACTCCCAAACACGCGAAGGTCGAGGAGTTCGTCACGCCGCAGGCGTTCGACGCCTATGCCGCCATCGCTCGGGCCAAGGGCTTCCTGCTGGTTGCGGCCTCGCCGCTGACCCGGTCGAGCTATCACGCCGGCGACGACTTCAAGAAAATGCAGGCCGCGCGGGCGGAGCAGCTGGCGAAGGCGGGCGCCGATGCCGCGGCATAGCGAGACGCGGCATCTTCCTTACACGCCGGAGCAACTGTTCGACATGGTGGCGGACGTTGCGAGCTACGATGAATTCCTGCCTTGGGTCGTCGCGGTACGGATCCGCTCTTCAAGCGAAACGGAGACGGTTGCGGACCTCGTCGTGGGTTTCAACGCCTTCAAGGAACGCTTCACCAGCCGCGTCCAGAAGGAGCGGCCGACGCGCATCTGCGTCGATTATGTCGAGGGCCCGCTTAAATATCTGCATAACGAGTGGAAGTTCGACCGCGCCGCAGATGGCGGGACGAACGTCGGCTTCTCAGTCGACTTCGCCTTCAAGTCGCGGCTGTTCGAAAGCCTTGCGGGCGCCATGTTCGACCGAGCGCTGAGGCGCATGACGAACGCCTTCGAACAGCGGGCAGCGACGCTTTATGGCGTCGGCAGGACAGCGGCCTGATCAAAGCTCTGTAAAGGCTTCCTTTGGGCCCGTTTCGACGGGACTGCCGGGCAGCAGCAGGTCGAGCGCACAGAGCGCCGCCTGAAGGCGCACGCCGGCACGCCCCTCGTTTTCGAACACTTTCTGGTCGGCGACGATCTTCGCGGGGTCGGCATCGCGCTCGGCGGTCGCGAACACCACGGTGCCGACCGGCTTGGTCGGAGTGCCGCCGCCGGGGCCAGCGATGCCCGTGATCGCGACGGCGATGTCCGCGTCGGAAGCCGCCAGCGCCCCCCGGGCCATCGCCCAGGCCGTGGCGACGCTCACCGCGCCGAACGTGTCCACGACCTCCTCGCTGACGTGAAGCTCGTGGATCTTCGAGGCGTTCGAGTAAGTGACATAGCCCGCCTCGAACATTTCCGAGGAGCCCGGGATCTCCGTCAGGGCAGCGCTCACGAGGCCGCCGGTGCAGCTCTCGGCGACAGCGACCCGGCGGCCTGCCTTGCGGTTGGCCTCGACCACCTCGCGTGCCTTGCTCACCAGTTCGTCGGGGAGAAGAGTGTCCTTCACGCGAACGGCCCCATCCTGATGCTGGCGACGGCCTGCGCGGCAATGCCCTCGCGGCGGCCGGTGAAGCCTAGCCCTTCGCTCGTCGTTGCCTTGACGCTCACCTGGTCCGGCCTGAGGCCGGCGATATCGGCGATATGTTCGCGCATGGCTAAGCGGTGTGGCCCCACCTTCGGCTCCTCCGCGATAATAGTACAATCCACATGGTCGATAATGGCTCCCTTCGATTGCAGGAGCCGGACGGTCTGGCCGAGGAAGAGGTCGGACGGCGCGCCCTTCCATTGCGGGTCCGAGGGCGGGAAATGTTCTCCGATATCTCCGAGCCCGGCGGCTCCAAGCAGCGCGTCGACAATGGCGTGGAGGACGACGTCCGCGTCGCTGTGGCCAGCGAGCCCCCGGCTGTGGGGCACGGATATTCCGCCAAGCATGACTGGTCCTGCACCCGCAAAGGCGTGGACGTCGAACCCCATGCCCGTCCGGGGAGTAAGGCGGCCGGCGAGCCACTCCTCGGCGCGGCGTAAGTCGTCGGCAGTCGTCAGCTTCTCGAGCGCCGGATCTCCGGCGACGGCGGCGACGCTCAAGCCGGCGGCGCGAGCGACAGTCGTCTCGTCCGTGGGCGTTTGCCCCTGCCATGCAGCATAGGCGCTGCGGAGAGCATCGAGGCGAAAGGCCTGGGGCGTCTGGATACGCACTAGGCCCGAGCGGTCCACAGCTTCGCCTAGCTTGTCGGTCGCGCGCGCCAGCGTATCGCCGACAGGCAGCACCGGGGCCGCACCGTCGAAGAACTCCAGCGGGGCGATCAGGCGGTCGATAACTTCCGGCGGGCAGAAGGGGCGGGCCGCGTCGTGGACCAGGACCGCGTCGCCCGAGATGGCATTCAGGCCAGCGCGAACGGAGTCCGCTCGTTCGGCACCTCCTTCGAGGAAATCGCCCACCTCCAGTCCGCGCAAGGCGGCGGCGGCATTCTCCTGCTGGCCTTGGCCAATCACCACCCGCGTCTCACGCACGGCCGGATGCGAGGCCAGAGCCTCGACCGCCCAACGCAGGACGGGCTTGCCGCCGATCTCGCGATATTGCTTCGGGATTCCGCCCCCGAGGCGCTCGCCTTTGCCGGCTGCGACGATGAGGGCGGTGACGGTCATGCGCGCGGCGCTCTAGGGCCGCTTGCCTTGTCCGCCAAGGGCTGTTCCACTATCTGGCGGCAACCCATGAGCGAGCTGAAGCCCATCTCGATCGGTCCGGTGAGGATCGACGCGCCGGTCATCCTGGCGCCGATGACGGCTGTCACCGACCTGCCGTTCCGGCGGATCGTGAAGCGCTATGGCGCCGGCCTAACGGTCAGCGAGATGATCGCGAGCCAGGCCATGGTGCGCGAGACTCGCCAGTCTCTGCAGAAGGCGATGTGGGACCCGGCGGAAGAGCCGGTTTCGATGCAGCTTGCCGGCTGCGAGCCGCACGTGATGGCCGAGGCCGCCAAGCTCAACGAGCAGCGCGGAGCGGCGATCATCGACATCAACATGGGCTGCCCGGTGAAGAAGGTCGTCAACGGCGAAGCTGGCTCGGCGCTGATGCGCGACCTTCCGCTCGCCGCGAAGCTGATCGCGGCGACCGTGAACGCGGTGAAGGTCCCGGTCACGCTCAAGACCCGAATGGGTTGGAACCACGACAGCCTGAACGCGCCCGAGCTCGCTCGGATCGCGGAGGACCTCGGCGTCCAGATGATCACCATCCACGGCCGCACCCGCTGCCAGATGTACAAGGGCGAAGCCGATTGGGCCTTCGTCCGCAGGGTCAAGGAGGCGGTCACTGTCCCGGTGATCGTCAACGGCGACATCTGCTCGATCGACGATGCCCGCGAGGCGCTTCGGCAATCCGGTGCGGACGGAGTGATGATCGGCCGAGGCGCCTATGGCCGGCCGTGGCTGATCGCTCAGGTGATGAGCGAGCTCAGCGGAGGAGGGCACCGGCCCGACCCAAGCCTCGATGAGCAGCTCGAGGTGATGCTCGAGCAATATGAGGAGATGCTCGAGCTCTACGGGACGCACACGGGCGTGAACCTCGCGCGCAAGCATATCGGCTGGTACACGAAGGGCCTTCCGAGCTCGGCCGAGCTTCGCAACCAGGTCAACCAGCAGGATGACCCCGCGGTGGTCATCAGAATGCTGCGGGACTTCTATTCGCCCTGGCTCACGAGGACGGCCGCCTGAATCGGCAAAATTGCCAAAACACACTGTGTTTTCCATGCAACGGTCGTGCTACGGCCGATTGACGATGGATGCGCGGACGGCCGAATCGCCGGTGACTTCAAGACGGGAAACGTGGCTGCAGCGGGAGCGGGCGAGTGGCCGTTTCTACGACCGGCTGGCCGTCGCGACCGGCGCCGTTTTGCTTGGCGTCATTGCCTTAAGCGTTTGGCTGCTGAGGCGCAGCGCGGAGCCGGGCACCTTGCTCTCTCCGCCGCTCATTGCGCTGCTTCTCGTGGCGATACTCATTCCGGCGATCGCGCTGATGGCGCTCTATGCCCGAAAAGTCGCCGTTCGTCGGGCAGAGCAGGGCGGCCTCGGGAGCGGCCGGCTCCACGTCCGGCTTGTGGCACTGTTCACGGCTATCGCGGCCGTTCCAACGGTGCTCGTCGCCATCTTCGCCTCGCTCCTATTCCAGAGCGGACTCGAGTTCTGGTTCTCGAACCGAGCCAGGTCGATGCTCGAAAACACTGTCGAGGTGGCTCGGGCGACCTATCGGTACGAACTCAGCAGAGTCGGCGACGAAGCAACCACAATGGCGGGGGACCTGACGGGCTATCTCCAGAAAGTCGCGATCGACGATCCGCAGTTCAACACCGGACTCGCCTACCAGACGTTTCAGCGGTCGCTCAACGAGGCGGCGATTGTGAGGCTCGGTTCGGGCGGCGACGTACAAACCCTCGCGGTTGCGGTCGGAAATTACGGACCCAGTATCGATTCTCGCCGTATCAAGGTTGCGATCGCCAAGCTCAAACCACTGCCCGAAAATGCGAGCATTGACGCTGGCACGCCCAATCGGATCGCAGTCCTCACCCGCCTCGCACCGGGCACGAATACCTACCTTTATGTTGCGCGCTTCGATCCCGAGATCGCGGCACAGATCAATCGCGCCAACGTGGTGCTTCGCGACTACCGCACCCTGCAGGAGCGGTCGCGGATCAACCAGCTGCGGTTCAATGCGGCGCTGCTGCTCGGAGCGCTGATCATCGTCGGCCTCGCCATCCTCACGGCCCTCAAGATCGCCGACCGGCTCGTTCGCCCAGTCGGGCAGCTCGTTACCGCCGCCGGGCGCATCGAGGAGGGCGATTTCTCGGCGCGCGTCCCGGTCGGCGAAAGCGAGGAGGAGGACGAGGTCCAGACGCTCTCGACGGCCTTCAACCGCATGGCCGGGCGGCTGGAAGAGCAGACGGGCGAGCTTCGCACGGCCAACACTCAGCTGGAGATGAGGCGGGCGTTCATCGAGGCCGTGCTGTCGAGCGTCACCGCCGGCGTGATCGCGCTCGATGCGCAGCACCGGGTCCTGCTCGTGAACCGCTCCGCCGAGGCGCTCTTGAAGAAGAACCAAGAAGAGGTCGAGGGACGGCCGCTCGGCGCTGTCTCGCGCGACCTCGACGAGTTCATGCGCGGCGACCAGTCGGAAGCGAACGTCATCGTCATTGCCGACTCCGGCCAGCGGACCCTCGCGGTCAAGCGCGTGCGCTACCAGGATGGCTACGTCCTCACCTTCGACGACATCACTGACCAGCTCACCGATCAGCGCCGCGCCGCCTGGTCGGATATTGCACGGCGTATCGCCCACGAGATCCGCAACCCGCTCACCCCCATTCAGCTAGCCGCCGAGCGGCTCGAGCGCCGGTTCGGAGCGGAGATCGCGAGCGACAAGGAGACGTTCGACCGCCTGACCGGCACGATCGTCCGCCAGGTCGGCGACCTTCGGCGGATGGTCGATGAATTCTCCAACTTCGCGCGAATGCCCAAGCCCGCGTTCCGCGAGGAGAATGTCCACGAGATCGCTCGCCAGGCACTTTTCCTCCACGAAGTCGCCCATCCCGGGATCATTTTCACGCTCGATCCGCCGCAGGGCGAGTTCCGCATGGTCTGCGACCGGCGGCAATTGTCGCAGGCGTTGACGAATCTCGTAAAGAACGGCGTTGAAGCCATTGAAAGCAGGCGTAATCGCGGGGAACACAGCCTGGCAGGCGATCGCGTCGAGCTGAAGCTGCACGAGGAAGACGC
>DASVXR010000345.1:0-4002 GCA_036392595.1 Sphingomicrobium sp. | reverse complement strand
CCGATCATCATCGCCGTGGGCAACGACCGCCAGTTCGCTCGGCTCGCGGAGATGTGCGGCCATCCCGAATGGACGAGCGACGAGCGCTTCGCGAACAATGGCGTCCGGGTGGCCAATCGCTCCGAGATCGTGCGGCTCGTGAGCGAAGCGATCGCGACAAAAGCGGCTGCCGAGTGGCTTGAGCAACTCGAAGCCGCAGGAATTCCGGCCGGGCCGATCAACACGGTCACGCAAGCCCTCTCGGACGTTCAGGCACAGCACCGCCAGGTGGTGCGCAGCATCGCCGGCATGCCGCTCGTCGGTTCGCCCGTGCGGCTCGATGGCGAGCGTGCGGACTCGGACCTGCCGCCGCCTTCCCTCGGCGAACATACGAATGAGGTGCTGGCGGGTCTTGGCCTCGAGCCGGGACGCATCGAGGGGCTCAGGACGGCCGGAGTAATCGGCCGTTGAACTGACGGCGCTTAGCAAAGCTTGAAGATACAGGAGCTTCGGCGCAAGAAGCGCCGCAGGAGGGGCCGTGGCCAAGGTCTTCCTGAGCTATGCACGCGAGGACGTCGAAACCGCCAAGCCATTGGCGGAATGCATCGGCCGCGCCGGCCACCAGGTCTGGTGGGACCGGCAAATCCAGGGCGGATCGCGGTTTGCATCCGAAATCGACCGCGAGCTCAAGGATGCCGAGGCGGTCGTGGTCCTGTGGACCAAGGCTGCGCTCGACTCGGCGTGGGTACAGGACGAAGCGGCGGAAGGGCGAGACACCGGAAGGCTGGTCCCGGCGAGTCTCGACGGAAGCAGGCCGCCGCTCGGTTTTCGTCAGTTTCACACCGTCGATCTCACCAAGTGGAACGGGGGAGGGGAGCCCGAAAACCTCCAGAACCTGCTCAGCGCAATCGCGAAGACCACCGGAGGAAGCTCTGCTTCCAAGCCTGCGCCGAAGGAGCAGGAGGCTCCCCGCGGCGCGTCCATCTGCGTGCTGCCTTTCGTTAACATGAGCGGCGACCCGGAGCAGGAATATTTCAGCGACGGCATCACCGAGGACATCATCACCGACCTATCGAAGGTCTCGGCGCTGTTCGTCGTCGCCCGGAACACGGCCTTCACCTTCAAGGGCAAGGTGATGGATGTGAAAGAGGTCGGCCAGGCGATGGACGTCACCCACGTGCTGGAAGGGAGCGTTCGCAAGGCGGGCGATCGAGTGAGAATCACGGCCCAGCTGATCGATGCGGCGACTGGCGGGCACGTTTGGGCTGATCGCTATGATCGCGACCTCACCGATATATTCGCTATCCAGGACGAGATATCGAAGGCGATCGTGGGAGCGCTTCGAGTGAAGCTCCTGCCAGCGGAGAAGAAGGCGATCGAGACCCGCGGCACGTCGAGCGTCGAAGCCTACAACCTCTATCTCATGGCGCGGCAGCAGTGGACCGAGGGGAGTCTGGGGGACATCCGCCGGCAGGAAACCATCGTTCGCATCTGCAATCAGGCCGTCAGCTTCGATCCGGACTATGCTCAAGCCTGGGCGCTGATGGCGCTGGCGCAGTCGCAGCTTCGCTTCTGGCATGGCATGGACGTCGATCCGAAGCCGGCGACCGAGCGGGCCCTGGCGATCAATCCGAACCTCGCCGAGGCGCACTGCGTCAAGGCTCATCTCTTCGAGGAGCAAGGAGAAAAGGCCGAGGCCATGGCGGAAATCGAGACTGCGGTCCGCCTCGACCCTGAATCATGGGAGGTGAACCGGGAAGCTGCGCGCCTGCTTTTTCGGCAGGGACGAATTGGCGATGCCATTCCCTACTTCGAGAAGGCCGCGAAGCTGGTGGAATCGGACTGGAACAATGCGGCCATGCTGGTCACCTGCTACCGTGAAACGGGCGATCTCGAGCAGCGGCGAAGGGCGGCGCAGCTGACAGTCGAGCGAGCGGAGAAGGCGATTGCCAGGGACCCGTCGAACGCCACGGTCCTGGCATCCGCGTCTAGCGCGCTTGGGGCTCTCGGCGAGAAGCAGAAGGCGAAGGACTGGATCGAGCGCGCGCTGTTGCTCGACCCCGGCAACAACGTCATGCGTTACAATCTAGCGTGCGCGCTTGCGACCGATCTCAACGACTCGGACCGCGCAATCGAAGTACTGGAGCCATTGTTCAGGACCACCACCGGCGTGACCCACGTCCGCCACGCCGAGGCTGATCCTGACCTGGATCCGCTCAGGGACGACCCGCGGTTCAAGCAGATGATCGACCAAGTTCGCGAGCGGCTTGGAATGAGCGACTAGGCGCCACTCTTAACCGTCGATGCGCTCCTCGCCGTAGCGCGACTGGATGAAGCGGCCCTGCGTTTCCAATGCGGCCATGTCGGCGCGCGCGAGCTTCTCGGAGATTTCGGCAAGGGCGTTCCGGCCGGCGGTGAGCCCGTCGACCAGGCGTTCGTCCACGGTCTTGCCTTCGCCGTCCTCCTCCTGCCGATAAGCCGCGGGCACCTTGTAGTAACGGTCGATTAGGCCGGGCAGGTGGATCGACATGAGCCGCCGCGCATCCTGCGCGTCCGGATCGAGCGTTTCAACGCGCTCCAGCGTCTGGCGTAGCGAGGGCAGGATCGAGCTGATCGCATCGATCTGCGCCTGAGCAGGGGCGGGGAGTGCCCGCCGGCTGCGGTAAAGATAGGAATCGAAGCGGTGGACCATCTCGCCATTCGGCAGGTCCGTGGCGGGCGCCGCCAGCGTCCGCTCCTGCGAGGGAGTGAACGCGAGCAGAGCCGCGACGCCGATGGCGAGCCCCACCGCGGCAAGGAAGCCGAACATGCCGATCGGAGTGAAGAGGCCGACCACGATGGTCATCACGCTGATTAGGAGTAGCGCTGCTCCAACCCGCTTCACGCGATTGGCGAGGTCCGTGTTCAGCCGCTGGCGCTCGCGGCGCGCGGCCTCGCGGACGGGGCCGCCCCTCTCGTCGATGTGGCGGGCGACGCGCTCGAACCGCGCGATCGCCCGTTCTACTTTGTCGGTTACTTCGGTCACTTGGCCTCAATCGGCGTCAGCGGAGAGCTGGCGCCCTCGAGCTTCGCCTGGTTCACTCCCTCGGCGCGAGCGATATAGCCGCGCGACTTCTCGACTTCCTTGCCCAGAGTCTCGACCGTCTGCTTCATGTTGCCGAGCGCCTGGAGCTTGAACTGGTCGATCTGGTCCATCGTGTCGTAGATGTTCTGGAAGGCGCGCTGCAGAGTCTCGAGCGGGATGGTCGAGCTCGCCGCCTGCTCGTGGATGGCGCCGCTCTGCGTCCGTAGCATCTCACCGGTGGAATCGATCATTCCGGCGGTCGTCGTGTTGAGCGCGGTGATCTGCTCGAGCACCAGCTTCTGGTTAGTCATCGCCTGCGCGACGGTGACTGCGGTGCGGAGCGCAGCAACGGTCGTCGTAGATGCCCGGTCGACGCCCTTCACGAGCTCGACATTGTTCTTCTTGACGAGGTCGAGCGCGAGATAGCCCTGAACCGTCACCGCCATCTGCGTCAGCAGGTCGGTCGTGCGCTGGCGCGTATAGAAGAGCGCCGTCTCGCGGATCGCCTTGGCCTTGGCGGGATCGGTCGCGTCGAGCTCGTTGGCCTTATCCTCCAGCTGCTGGTCGAGCGCCTTGGAGATGTGCACCATCTGCTCGAGCTTGTGCATCGTCTTCCACAGGTTCGCCCGCTCGGTGTCGATGGCCGCATTGTCCATCAGCAGCTCGTCCTTGCCGTTGGCGAGGCTGCCGAGGATGCTTTTGATGTGCGTCTGCGAGCTCCGGTACTTGTCGAAATAGCGGTTCACGCGGTTGCCGAACGGAATGATCCCGAGAAGCTTCCGCGGCTTGCTCGCTTCCTTCGGATCGAGCGATTCCACGGTGCGGCGAAGCTCGGTGAGGTCGGCGCCAATGCCGGTGTCCTTGTCGATCGCCTTCACCGGCCGGTCGAGGAAGCGGTTCGACGCTCCGGCGGCCTCGGCGATTTCCTTGCGGCCCATCGCGGTCAGCTGGTCGACCTT
>DASVXR010000344.1:0-9991 GCA_036392595.1 Sphingomicrobium sp. | reverse complement strand
TTCCAGCTTCGGCCACGGATTGTAGTTCTGCGACGAATCGAGCTGGTAGATCAGGTCGTTGGCGTCGAGCTCCTTGATTCCGGACGCCACGCGTTCCTCTGCGAATGCGCTCGCCGCGGCGCGCGTCGGATATTGCGTCTGGTAGTTGAGGGGCGCCGACCCCGCGACGAACAGCAGATTCTCCGCCGCCCTGAGGCCCGTCGTCGGCTGGCTCATATAATTGCCCCCGTTCCACGCCGGATCCGCCTCGATCCCGTTGATCGCGAGCTGCCGCCACATGCGGTTGAGACCCGCGATCTCGATCGGCTCGCAGGCGAGCGGCATCAGCGCGCTGGCGAAGGTCGGGTAGGTCTCGCCCCAGACGAAGCTGTGCATGCAGCCCATCGACGTCCCCATAATCAGCCGCATGTGCCTGATGCCGAGGCCCTCGGTCAGCATCCGGTGCTGCGCCTCGACCATGTCGTCATAGTCGTATTTCGGGAAGCGCATCTTCAGGCCGTCCGACGGCTTCGACGATTTCCCGTGCCCGATATTGTCGGGGAGGATGATCCAGTATTTGCGGATGTCGAGCGGCTGGCCGGGCCCATAAAGCTCGTCTGCGAACTGCGGGCGAAGGAACTGGTGCCCGTCACCGCCCGTGCCGTGCAGGACCATCACCGCATTGTCGATCTCGCCCGCGGCGTTGCGGTGCGGTGCGCCGAGCGTCGTGTAGTGCATCCGCACCTCCGGCAGGCTCTCGCCGTCACGGAAGCGGAAGTTCTTCAGCATCACGTCGCCTTCGCGGGTCGGCCAGACCTTCGCAGGCGCCGCGGCTGCCTGGGCGGCGAGAGCAGCAATCAACGCAAACATCATTGTCTTACTCTTTCAATTTGGCCTCGAGCGCGTCGAGCAAAGGAAGCTGGCTCGGAAGCATCAACGCCCGGGCTTCGGCAAGGTCCATCCATCGCGCCTCGGCGGCTTCCGGGAAGCGCTCCCGCCGTCCGCTCCTCGGCGGCCATTCTATTTCGAAGTCGATGCTCCGGATCGCTACCGGGTCGAGGTCGCCCTCGACAGCGAACGCCTCGACGATCTTGCCTCCCGCCTGCCGGACGCTCGCCAGCGGAAACGGGACCGACTCGAGCTTGGTGCCCGTCTCCTCCTCGAACTCGCGCAAGGCGGCCTCGGCGGCGCGTTCGCCCGCCTCGACCATCCCCTTGGGGATCATCCATGCGCCCACGTCCTTGTTGCGCCAATAGGGTCCGCCCGGCTTGATCAGCAGGACTTCGACCCGGTCCCGCTGCCGGAAGAGGAGAATGCCGGCGCTACGCGGCGGCGGCATCCGGCACGCTCTCGGCCGCGGACACGGTTTCGGCGATCCACCCGCCGCCGAGCAGCCGCGTGCCCTCATAGGCGACCGCGGCCTGGCCCGGAGCGACGCCATATTCGGGCTCGACGAAACGGATCCATTCGTCCTCGACGACGCCCGTCACGGGCGCGGCGAGCGAGCGTACCTTGACGCTAACCTCGCGCTGCTCCTCGCCGATCCAGTTCCAGTCGCTGACGCGCATCGCCTCGACCGCGAGCGCCCGCCGCGGGCCGACCACCAGCCGCCGCTGCTCAGGCTCGATGTGGACGACGTAGAGCGGCTCGGACTGGCCGCCGACCTCGATCCCGCGCCGCTGGCCGATGGTGAAATGGACGACCCCGCGGTGAGTGCCGAGCACCCGGCCGTTGAGGTCGACAATTTCCCCGGGCGCTTCCGTCTCAGGGCGGATGCGCTTCACCAGGCCGGCATAATCGCCGTCGGGAACGAAGCAGATGTCCTGGCTGTCAGGCTTGGCCGCGACTTCCAGCCCCAGCTCCGCGGCGATCGCCCGAACCTCGCTCTTCGGCATGTCCCCCAGCGGGAAGCGCAGATAGTCGAGCTGCTCGCGCGTGGTCCCATAGAGGAAATAGCTCTGGTCGCGTCGCGGGTCCGCGCCCTTGTGCAGCTCGACGCGCTCTCCGTTCACGATCCGGCGCACATAATGACCCGTCGCGAGGCAATCGGCGCCGAGCTCGCGAGCGAAGGCAATGAGGTCGGTGAACTTCACGCCCTGGTTGCACAGCGCGCAGGGGATCGGCGTTCGGCCGTGCGCATATTCGTCGACGAACCGGTCGATGACTCCGCTGCGGAAGCGGCTTTCGTAATCGAGCACGTAATGGGCGATCCCGAGCCGGTCGGCGACCTGCTTCGCGTCGTAGATGTCCTGCCCGGCGCAGCAGGAACCGCTGCGGCGCACCGCCTCCCCATGGTCGTAGAGCTGGAGCGTCACGCCGATCACCTCGGCGCCCGTGCGCGCGGCGAGCGCGGCCGTGACCGAGCTGTCGACGCCGCCCGACATGGCGACGACGATGCGGGCGTCACCCAAGGGGCGGCCAAGCTCGAAATCGATCCGCATGGAAAGTGTTGCCGCGCTCTTTACCCGAATTTCACTCCTCGCGCCTAGATGGGCCACTGGTGTGGGATTCAAGGAGACGACCTTGTCGCGTCACGAGGGTGGCGTCAGCGCAAGTGTTGCGGATGCGCTGAGCCTGAACGAGCTGCTTCAGCTCCTGAACGAGAGCGGCGAAGGCGACTTCCGCGCTCGGCAGGATGCGTTCGCTTGTTACCTCTCTGCCAGTGACGGCTGGCGCGACGCGGTGAAGCGGCTCGGCGGCGCGTTCGCGCAAGGGGAAGGGTTAAGGGAGAATAAGGCTGACTAACCGGCACGTTAACCAGCACGCTTCAGAATGTTTTCAACGACCCGGCCTTAAGAAGCGGCCAGCAGCAATGATTAAGCAGGTGTGTTTAGATGCTTGAGAATCAGAAGATCCGTCCGGCACAGGTTATCGGCCCGCTCGGCGAGCCGCTGACGATCGATTCTCTGCCGCCCGTCGGAACGACGCGGTGGGTCGTTCGCCGCAAGGCCGAGGTGGTTGCCGCCGTGGCCGGGGGTCTCCTGACGCTCGAGGACGCCTGCAAGCGCTATTCGCTGAGCCTCGAGGAATTCACCAGCTGGCAGCGCGCCGTGGACCGCAGCGGGATGCCGGGCCTGCGTGTCACCAAGATCAAGCAGTATCGCGACCAGTACGAGCGCCAGCAGCGCTACTGATCGTTCCGCTTCAGGACTGATCCAGCTTTTCCGCGGCTTCACGCGCGCCGGCGTTAACCTTTACGCTGGACTTACCCTTCCGTTTCCGGAACAAACGCCTCGCGCCGCGCGTCTGTGGCGCCGGAAGGCCGCCGAATGGCCCACGGGCGGCCCTGAAAAAACAGGAGGGAGAGCTCATGGGTATCATTATCTGGCTGATCGTCGGCGGCATTTGCGGCTGGCTTGCGAGCCTCATCATGCGGACGGACGCCCAGCAGGGCATCATCCTCAACATCGTCGTCGGAATCGTCGGAGCGGTCATTGCCGGCCTGCTCTTCGGCCAGAACATCAATGCCGGAATCACGGTCGAAAGCTTCCTTTATTCGCTGATCGGTGCGATTATCCTGCTTGCGATCGTCAATCTCATTCGGAGGGGCACGGTCCGCTAGGGCCGGTCCAACTCGGGCGAAAGGGCCGCGCGACCTAAGGGTAGCGCGGCCTTTTTGATTCACTGCAGCTCGAACGTCATGGCGAGCGTCACCTGGAGCTTCTGCTCGCCCGGCACGATCTTGGTGTCGGCCGCGCGCGCCATCTCCATCACCGGCATCGGAGGCGCAGGAGGCGGCACCGCATAGCCGCCGCTTTCCGACACCGCGACGACGCGAACGACGCGCATTCCGAGCCCGCGGGCGTAGCGGTCGGCCCTCGCGCGGCCGATCGCCACCGCCTTTGCCCGGGCCTCGTCGAGCGCCTCTTCGGGCTTGTCGATGGTGAGGTTGGGCCCGTTGATCTGGTTGGCGCCCTGGCCGACCAGCGCATCGAGGATCTTGCCGGAATTGCGGATGTCGCGGAAGCGCACCGTCAGCTGGTTCGATGCGCTGTAGCCGACCAGCTGCGGCGGCTGGTTGTTCTCATAGCGATATTCAGGATTGAGGCTGATCGTGCTCGTCTGGATGTCGCGGTCCTCGACCCCCGCGCGCTTCAGCGCCGCGAGCACGCGGCTCATCCGGTCGGCGGCCTCCTGGATCGCTCCGCTCGCGGTCGAGGAGCGGGTCGCCACGCCCGCCGAGATGATGGCGACGTCGGGAACGCGGGTAGCTTCGCCCGTCGCGCTTACGTCGAGCCGCGTTCCGGCAATCGTCTGCGTGATTGTCGCCTGCTGCGCCTCGGCCGCCGCCGGAATGGCGCAGGCGCCCAGAATCAACGCCGCAGTTAGAAGTTTCCGTCTCATCCCATGTCGTCCTTTTTTGCCATGCATGCACGCGAGGCTCGCCCGAGCCCCATGGCTGCTTGCTGAACGGCAATGTTTGCTGGACGACTCTCAGCCGATCAAGCGCGTCCGCGGCGGATGAGCCGATAGATCAGCAGGATCAGGAAAGCGCCGACGACGGCGGCGACGAAGCCGGCGCCTTCGTTCGGCCCGTACCAGCCGATCGCGTGCCCGATCCAGCCGGCGACCAGCGCGCCGACGATTCCAAGGATCACGGTCACGATGCAGCCGCCCGGATCGCGGCCCGGCATCAACAGCTTGGCGAGCGCTCCGGCGAGCCCGCCGATGATGATCCAGCCGATGATTCCGTAATTTGCCATCTGCCGTTCCCCTTCTATTCGCGCGGTTCATAACCAAGTCACGCAACGGCGCTAACGCTCGTTTGCGGCGCTGGTGCCAGCGTTGGTCGAAAAGGGGTGGCGGCCGCTTCGATCAGCCACAATGAAGGCCGCTGTTGCGGCGGGTGACTTATTAAGCTAATACAGCTCGGCCATGGACTGGCCAAACCGCGAATCTGGGCAGGGAAGAATGAACAGGGAAACCTCTATACACGCGCATGACACCCTGGTGGTGGTGGACCGTTCCCGGCGCCGCCGGATGATCGTCATCGCCGCGGCGGCTGTTCTCATCCTCGCCCTCGTGCTCTTCCTCGCCCTCGGCCGCGGCGGGTCCGACAAGGGGACGCAGGCGGCGTCCAGCGGCGCGGGCCAGATGCCGACGGTTACCGTCATCGTTCCGGGCCAGAGCCAGGTGGGACGAGTGGTCACCGCCAGCGGCCCGCTCGCCGCAAAGCGCGACCAGCCCATCGGCGTCGCCGGCTCGGGTGGCCGCGTCGTCCGCGTGCTCGTCGATGCGGGAAGCTGGGTGCGCGCGGGCCAGGTGCTCGCGATCGTCGATCGCTCCGTCCAGGCGCAGCAGGCGGCGCAGCTCGCCGCGCAGGTCGAATCGGCCAAGGCCAATGCCGCGCTCGCCCAGTCGAACTATGACCGCGCGATCGCGCTCCAGGGCCGCGGCTTCGTCTCCAAGGCGGAAATCGATTCCAAGAAGGCGGCGCGGGACGCGGCCTTCGCCCAGGTCCGGGTGGCCCAGGCCCAGCTTGGCGCGACGCGCGCCGAGATCGGCCGGCTGAACGTGGTCGCGCCCGAAAACGGCCTGATCCTCTCTCGCAACGTCGAGGTCGGACAGATCGTGGGACCCGGTTCTCCGGCGCTGTTCCGCCTCGCCGAGGGCGGCCAGATGGAGATGCGCGCCCAGCTGTCGCAGCAGGATCTCGCCTTTGTTCACGTGGGCATGCCCGCCACCGTGACGCCCGTCGGCTCCGATCGCAGCTATTCCGGGACCGTCTGGCAGGTGGCGCCGGTGATCGACCCGCAGTCGCGGCTCGGCGACGTCCGCATCTCGGTGCCCTACGATCCGGCGATGCGACCCGGCGGCTTCGCCGAAGCGAAGATCAGCAGCGGGACCACAACCGCCCCGCTCCTGCCGCAGAGTGCCGTGCTCAGCGACGACAAGGGCAATTACGTCTACATCGTGAATGGCAAGAACGAGGTCGAGCGCCGCGACATCACCATCGGCTCGGTCAACGACAATGGAGTGACCATCGCGGCGGGAATTACCGGCAATGAGCGGGTCGTCCTCTCCGCCGGTCCTTTCCTCGCCCCGGGGCAGAAGGTGAAGCCCAGCCTCCAGGCCGCGCACTAGGACATCGAAAGAAGCTAAGTCATGAATTTCCGCTACATTTCGTCCTGGTGCATCCGCAACCCGGTCTTCCCGATCGTCCTGTTCGTCGGGCTGATGCTGGCGGGACTGGTCGCCTTCGCCCGGATGCAAGTGAACAACGCTCCGGACATCGACTTTCCGGCGGCGATCGTCTCTGTCTCGCAGCCGGGCGCCGCTCCCAACGAGATGGAGACGCAGGTCACGCAGCGCGTCGAATCAGCGGTCCGCGGGATCGCCGGCGTCGACGAGATCAACAGCACGGTGAACGAGGGCAACAGCACGACCTTCGTGAGCTTCCAGCTCGGAACTCCGACCGACCGCGCGGTCAACGACGTCCGCAACGCCATTTCGCAGATCCGCAGCAACCTTCCCGAGGGAATCCTCGAGCCGCAGATCACTCGCGTCGATGCGGAGGACGAGCCGATCATGGTCATGTCCGCGCAGACGACGGACATGACGCTCGAGCAGCTGAGCTGGTACATCGACAACACCGTCGCCAAGCGGCTTCTGGGCGTCGAGGGAATCGCCGCCGTCGAGCGTGGCGGCGGCGTCGACCGCACCATCCGCGTCATCCTCGACCCGGCCGCGCTGCAGGCGCAGGGGATCACCGCCGCCCAGGTCAACCAGCAGCTTCGTCAGAGCAACTTCAACGGCGCCGGCGGCCGCGCGGAGATCGCCGGTTCCGAGCAGTCCGTTCGGGTGCTCGGCAATGCCCAGGACGCCTATCAGCTCTCGCAGACTCAGATCACGCTTCCCGGCGGCCGCTTCGTGAAGCTCGCCGACCTCGGCCAGGTCAAGGACAGCAACAGCGAGCAGCGCACCATCACCAAGATGAACGGCCGCCAGGTCGTCACCTTCTACGTGCAGCGCGCGAAAGGCTCGTCCGAGGTCACCGCTTATGCCGCCGGCATGAAGGAGCTGAAGAAGCTCGAGCAGGAAAACCCGCGGGTCACCTTCTCGGAGATCGTCAACCGCGTCGCCTACACGAAGGCCCAGTACCGCTCCGCGATGGAGGGCCTGGTCGAGGGCGCAGTCCTAGCCGTTCTCGTCGTCCTGCTCTTCCTCCGCGACATCCGCGCGACGGCCATTTCCGCTATCGCCATTCCGCTATCGGCGATTCCTGCCTTCTTCTTCATGAGCCTGATGGGCATCACGATGAACTTCATGTCGACCATGGCCATGGGCCTGGTCGCGGGCGTCCTCGTCGATGACGCGATCGTGGAAATCGAGAACATCGTGCGCCACATGCGCATGGGCAAGTCGGGCTACCAGGCAGCGCTCGACGCCGCCGACGAGATCGGGCTCGCCGTTCTGGCAACCACCATGGCGATCGTCGCGGTCTTTCTGCCGGTCGCGCTGATGCCCGGAATCGCCGGCCAATATTTCAAGGCGTTCGGCTTCACCGTCGTCCTGTCGGTGCTGATGAGCCTCCTCGTCGCGCGCATGATCACGCCGCTCGTCGCGGCCTATTTCCTTCGTTCGCACGGCGTCCAGCCGCACGCGAACTGGAAGTGGATGGACGCCTATCTGAAGATCCTCAACTGGAGCCTCGATACGACCAAGGCGCATGCGCTTCTTGCGCGTTTGCCCAAGCCGTCGCGCAGGTTCGCCTATTATGCGCTCGGAATCCTGCTCCTGCTCCCCGTCATCGCCGTGTTCCTCGCGGGCGTCGGCGGCGTGACAATGGCCCTCGGCAAGGTCGGAATCCCCGGGGCAATCGGGTTCGCGATCGCATTCCTGGTCGCCGTCGCGCTCGCCTATGGCGCAGCCAAGCTCATCGCTTTCCTCGTCCAGCTGATCGGCGGAAGCCGTTTTGCCGAGTGGCACGGCACGATGGCCGCGCGTTGGAATGCGCGGATGCACGATCACCGGCTCGCGATGGTAGCCGCCGGCGTGGGCATCCTGGTGCTCAGCGTCGTTCTCTTCGGCACCTTGCCGCTGTCATTCTTCCCGCCGGAAAATGACGACTTCGCCCGAGTCAACATCACCCTGGCGCCGGGAACCACGCTCAAGCAGACCGAAGCGGTCGTCGACCGCGTCGCCGCGATCGTCGCCAAGGACCCGAGCGTCGAGCGGGTCTTCGAGCGAGTCAATGTCGGCAACGGCCGGGTCAGCATCGTGCTCAAGAAGGACCGCAAGGTCACGAGCACCGAGTTCCAGCGCAATCTCGGCCCGACTCTGGCCCAGGTCCCGGACGCGCGCGTGAGCTTCCAGAGCCAGAACGGCGGCGGGCCCGATCCGGACTCGCGCGACATCATGCTCTACCTCGGCGGCGACGATCCGGTGCAGCTGACCCAGGTCGCGAATGAGCTCGCAAAGGAGATGGAGACCGTTCCGGGCCTCAGGTCACCTCGTGTCGGAGCCAATCTCGCCCAGCCCGAAATCACCATCAAGCCGCGCTTCGACCTCGCCGCCGACCTCGGCGTGACCACCGCCGCGTTGAGTCAGACGATCCGCATCGCGACGCTCGGCGACATCGAGCAGAACAGCGCGAAATTCTCGCTGTCCGACCGGCAGGTGCCGATCCAGGTCTCGCTCCCGGAGAACGCGCGGCGCGACATCCAGACGCTCGAGAACCTGCCCGTGCCGACGACGGGCGGCGGCTCGGTTCCGCTGAAGGCCGTCGCCGAGATCGGCTTCGGCTCGGGCCCGACGACGATCAACCGCTCGAACCAGCTTCGACGGCTGTCGATCGGAGCGGACCTCGCTCCCGGAGTCGTCGAAGGGGATGTCTGGGCCAAGGTCTATCAGCTGCCGGCCTACAAGAACCTGCCGCAGGGCGTTCAGAAGATGAACCTCGGCAACCAGAAGTGGCAGGCCGAGCTGCTGTTCAACTTCGCGATCGCGCTCATCGCCGGCGTCCTGCTCGTGTTCGCGGTGCTGGTCCTGCTCTACCGCCGGTTCCTCGCCCCATTCGTCAACATGGGCTCGCTTCTGCTCGCTCCATTGGGAGCTGCCGTGGCGCTCCACATCGCTAGCCAGCCGGTATCGCTGTTCGTCTTGATCGGCATCCTGATGTTGTTCGGGATCGTCGCCAAGAACTCGATCCTTCTGGTCGATTTCGCGGTGGAGATGATGAACCACGGAATGGCGAAGAACGACGCCATCTGGGAGGCCGGCCACAAGCGCGCCCAGCCGATCGTCATGACGACGGTCGCGATGGTCGCGGGCATGCTCCCGACGGCGATATCGATCAGCGGCGACAACAGTTGGCGAGCGCCGATGGGAATCACCGTGATCGGCGGCCTCATCTTCTCGACGGTGCTGACGCTGCTGCTGGTGCCCTCCTATTTCTCGATCGCCATCTCGATCGAGACGCGCCTCGGCAAGCTGTTCCACCGTCTGGTGGGCGCCGACGCGCACCGTGCGGGGGAGCCTGTACCGGCGGAGTGAACCTTCGCCGCATGTCGGCTATTGAGCCGGCATGAAGCCGATGACCAACGCCGCCTTTTCGCGCTTCAACCCTGCCCAGCCGGGGACTCAGGGCATGAAGGTGGTCGCCACCGGCCTCCTCGTTGTCGCCGCGGCCGTCTTTGCCCTCGCCCGGGCCTATGAGCCGCTTTACCCGTGGCTCGGCTATGTGAAGGCCTTCTCCGAAGCCGCGATGGTCGGCGGCCTTGCCGACTGGTTCGCAGTGACGGCGCTCTTCCGCCACCCGCTCGGCCTGCCCATCCCGCACACGGCGATCATCCCCCGCAACAAGGACCGGATCGGCGAAGCGCTCGCCCGCTTCCTTCAGGAGAATTTCCTGATCCCGTCCGTCGTCGCCCGGCGGATGCAGCGGATCGACGTCGCCGGCGCGACCGGCCGCTTCCTCAAGACTCCTGCGGGCGAAGGCACGCGGATCCGCGCCGGCGCATCCCGTCTAATCGCCGATATCTTCGAAAGCCTCGACGACGAGCGGCTGGGA
>DASVXR010000343.1:0-6152 GCA_036392595.1 Sphingomicrobium sp. | reverse complement strand
CGGCAGCTCCGGCCGCCGCTCCCGCTGCGGCCCCCGCGCTCGCAACGCACGCGGTGCTTCCCGGACCGATCGAACAGGCGATCCCGCACGAGGCGATTAAGCTTTCGAACGTGCGGAAGACGATCGCCCGCCGCCTCACGGAATCGAAGCAGCAGATCCCGCACATCTATCTCACGGTCGATATCCAGCTGGACGCGCTGCTGAAGCTGAGGACCGAGCTCAACGGGGGACTCGAGAGCCGCGGCGTGAAGCTCAGCGTCAACGACCTGCTGATCAAGGCGCTTGCCCAGGCGCTGATCCAGGTGCCGGAATGCAACGTGAGCTTCGCGGGCGACCAGCTGCTCAAGTATCAGCGGGCCGACATCTCGGTCGCGGTTTCCATTCCCGCCGGCCTCATCACGCCGATCATCGTGGGCGCGGAGACGAAGAGCGTGTCCGCGATTTCGACGGAGATGAAGGACCTCGCCGCCCGCGCCCGCGATGGCAAGCTCCAGCCGCAGGAATATCAGGGCGGGACCGCGTCCTTGAGCAACATGGGCATGTACGGAATCAAGCAGTTCGAGGCGGTCATCAACCCGCCGCAGGGCATGATCATGGCCATCGGCGCGGGCGAGAAGCGGCCCTACGTTATCAATGACTCGCTGCAAATCGCGACCGTGATGAGCGCCACCGGGAGCTTCGACCACCGCGCCATCGACGGCGCGGACGGCGCCAAGCTCATGCAGGCGTTCAAGCGGCTGGTCGAAAACCCGCTCGCGATGCTCGCCTGACATGAAGTTCGTGACCGCGCTCGCTATCGGGGCGATCGCAGGCTTCATCCTGCCGATGCTCCTGGGCGGCTCCTATGGCGACGCCTGGATGAAGTCGTTCGCGGCCTGGGGAACGGTCCGTCCGCTGGCCAATTCGCCAGCGCTCCTGTTCTCCATACCTTTGTTCGCCATCGTGACCGCTGCGTTGTGGAAGTTCTTCAATTGGCACAACCGGTGAGCGCGGAGCAGGCCCGGACACCGCTCATCCGAGTCACCGCCATGCCGGCCGACACCAACCCTTATGGCGGCGTGTTCGGAGGGTGGCTGATGGGGCAGATGGGCCTCGCCTGCGGCTCATTCGTCTCGCGCCGCACTCGCGGAAAGGCGCTGCTGGTCGCCGCCGACGCGATCAAGTTTCCAGGCGCGATGGCGGTCGGCGACGAGCTCAGCGTCTATGTGGACCTGGTGAAGGAGGGACGCACCTCCCTTCGCCTCAAGGCGGAAGCCGTCGCTCGGCAAAGGGACGGCGACAAGCAGACCATCGTGGCGGAGGGCGAATTCACCTTCGTCGCGCTCGACGACAAGAACCAGCCGCGGGCTATCGCGGCGCAAGAGGAAAGCAATGGCTGACCAATATGACGTCATCGTGCTCGGCTCGGGGCCGGGCGGCTATGTCGCCGCGATCAGGGCCGCGCAGCTAGGCCTCAAGACCGCGATCGTGGAGCGCGAGCTGCTGGGCGGGATCTGTCTCAACTGGGGCTGCATCCCGACCAAGGCGCTTCTGCGCTCGGCGGAGATCTTCCACTATCTCCAGCATGCCGACGCCTATGGCCTCAGCGCCGACAAGACCGGCTTCGACTTGCAGAAGGTCGTTGCGCGCAGCCGTGCGGTCTCGAAGCAGCTCAACCAGGGCGTCACGCACCTGATGAAGAAGAACAAGATCGCCGTGCACATGGGCGAGGGGAAGCTGACCGGTAAAGGCAAGCTCTCGGTCACGGGCGCTGACGGGAAGACGACGGAGCTTGCCGCCAAGCACATCATCCTCGCCACCGGCGCACGGGCCCGCGACCTGCCGTTCGCGAAGGCCGACGGCAAGCGCATCTGGACCTACCGCCACGCGCTCATGCCGCCCGAAATGCCGACCGAGCTTCTGGTGATCGGCTCCGGCGCGATTGGAATTGAGTTCGCGAGCTTCTATGCCGACCTCGGCGCGAAGGTGACCGTGGTCGAGATGCTCGACCGCGTCGTCCCGGTCGAGGACGCGGACGTGAGCGACCAGCTCGCCAAGAGCCTCAAGAAGCAGGGCCTCACCATCCATACGTCTGCGACGGTCGAGGCGATTAAGGCGGACGCGAAGGGCGTCGCGGCGAAGATCAAGACGTCAGACGGCAAGTCGGCAGAACAGCGCTTCAGCCACGTGATCGTGGCTGTTGGGATCGTGCCCAACACGGAGAACATCGGCCTTGAGGCGCTCGGCGTGAAAACGACGAAGGGTCACGTGGACGTCGACCCGCACGGCCGCACCAGCGCGACGGGCATCTGGGCGATCGGCGACATCACCGGTCCGCCCTGGCTCGCGCACAAGGCGAGCCACGAGGGTGTCACCACCGCCGAAGCGATCGCCAAAGAGCTCGGCAACAAGGACGTGCACCCGCACGCGACCGACCCGAAGAACATCCCGGGCTGCACCTATTGCCGGCCGCAGGTCGCGAGCGTCGGCCTCACCGAAGCGAAGGCCAAGGAGGCAGGCTACCAGGTGAAGGTCGGCAAGTTCCCCGCCATCGGCAACGGCAAGGCGATCGCGCTCGGCGAAACCGAAGGCTTCATCAAGACCGTGTTCGACGCGAAGACCGGCGAGTTGCTTGGAGCGCACATGATCGGCGCGGAAGTCACCGAGCTCATCCAGGGCTATACGGTGGGCAAGACCGCCGAGCTGGTCGAGGAAGATTTCATCCAGACCGTCTTCCCGCACCCGACCTTGTCCGAGATGATGCACGAGAGCGTGCTCGCCGCCTTCGGTCGCGTTCTCCACATTTAGCCGCGCGGAACGCGCACGAAATCAAGGCGTTGGTTTGAAACAGCAAGCAGAGGAGAGGAGCATTCCGATGCTGCATCGGACCATCTTGCTCGCCGGAGCGATGCTGGCGTTGAGTAGCTGCGACACCATGCTTGCGCCGCCCGCGCCGCCGCCGCCTGGCCCGATCGAGCCGGCGACCACGTCGCCGCTGACTCTGTCGACGGCGACCAAGGCGCCATTCGGCACCTATGTAACCGACGGCGCCGGCCGTGCCGTCTATGTCCTTGAAGGCACGCGCGGGATGAGCGGCATCAATGCGTGCTCGGGCATGTGCATCAACATGTGGCCGCCAGTGCCTGCGCCGCCCCTTCCGACCGGCGGAAGCGGGCTCAGCCCGCCGGCGCTGCGCACGATCTCCGGCTTTATGGGAGCGCAGATCAGCTATTCGGGCTGGCCGCTTTATTATTACAGCCACGACATGGCGCCGGGCGACACGACGGGCCAGGGCGTCCACGACCAGTGGGGCACCTGGTACCTGATCCGTCCGTCCGGAGAGCCGATCACGCCGCATTACTGACGCGTTGCGCGGGTGGCTGATCCGCTGTAGCCGCCGTCCGCGATGAGCGCGGCGACGACCAGCACCCGGACTCTCGTCATCGCGCTTGCCGCGAACCTCGGCATCGCCGCTTCGAAGTTCGTCGCCGCGGCGATCACCGGTTCATCGGCGATGCTCACCGAAGGCGTCCACAGCGTCGTCGATTCAACCAACCAGCTGCTTCTGATGTGGGGACGGCGCGCCGCAAAACGGCCGCCCGACGAACTGCATCCGTTCGGCTACGGGCGCGAGCTCTACTTCTGGAGCTTCGTCGTCGCGGTGCTGGTGTTCTCGCTCGGCGCAGGCGTGTCGGTCTATGAAGGCATCATCCACATCGCCCATCCCGAGCCAGCGGTATCGCCCTTCATCGCTTACGGAGTCCTGCTGGTCGCCTTCTTGCTGGAGGGCTGGTCGACGCTCGAGGCGTTCAAGGAATTCAGGGAGTCCAAGGGCCGCCTCGGCTGGTGGGAGGCGATCCGCCGCTCGAAGGACCCGCCTGCCTTCATTGTCCTGCTCGAGAATGGCGCCGCCATGGCCGGAATCGTTACCGCCGCAATCGGCCTGTTGCTGGCGCAGCTGACCGGCGACCCCTTTTACGACGGCGCGGCCTCGATCATCATCGGAATCATCCTCGGCATTACCGCGATGGTCCTAGCCTACGAATCCAAGGGCCTGCTGATCGGCGAGGCCGCCGATCCTGAGCTGGTGGAGGGATTGAGGCGCCTTGCCTGCAGCAAGCAGGGGGTCGTCGGTGTCGGCCACGTCCTCACCGTCCATTCCTCGCCTGACCAGATCACGGCGATGGTCAACGTCGACTTCGACGATGCCATTTCCGCCGCGGAGGTCGAGCGGATCGTGTGCGACGTGGAGCTCGAAGCGGGCCAGCTTTGGCCGCACGTGCGGCGGCTGTTCATCCGCCCGCTGCATGGGGCGGCCGAGCAGATCAAGCCCTGCTGAGAGAGTGCGCCTTTCGGTCCGTCGGCCAACGGGCTCCGGCCGAGATTGCTTCGCGATAGATGGCGAACGTCGCCAGGGCGGCAACGAAAGCGCCGGCGAGCGCTGGGACCGGGTGCCAGTAGAAATAGACATAAGTGAGCACCGACGTGAGCGAGGCGAGCTGCACCGCGACCGCGACATAGACGTTGCGCCGCGTCGGCCAGGCGAGGACCAGCGCAAGCCCGAGCGCGTCGGCGAGGAAATAATAGCGCTCGTGCATCTTCGGCAGAAGGAACGGCAGGGCAAAGGCGGACAGCAGCGCGACGAGCAGCATGGCCTTCGGCTTCCTCGCTGAAGCGGCGCTGAGCGCTCCGATGCCGATCGCCGCCGCAGCCGCCGCGGCGTAACCGACGCCGTAGAAGGGCTGCGCGGAACGAGGCGCAAGCTGGCCCAGCCAGATCCACGGGTTGGCGAGGTTGCCCGCGAAATCGAACCAGTCGGCCTGCCGCAGATAGACGGTCGCGAGGTCGCGAGCCGGCCAGCCCATCGACCAGGCAGGCGCCATCAGCGCCGCATAGACCAGCGCAGGTATCGTCCAATGCCACAGCGGCACTCGCCGGCCGACGAGCGCCCCGATGATGAATGGAGCGACGAAGGCCGCTTGCGCCTTGAAGGCGATCGCGACGCCGCACCACGCGAGCGAGGCGACCGCCCGCCCCCTGATCATGGCGGCGACGGCGAAGACACAGGCGCCCGCCCACAAGGCGTCGCACTGACCGAGAAGCGCCGCGTTGAGCGCGATCGTCGGCACCACGAAGGTGAAGGCCGCGCCCTCGGCATCCCCGCCGAGCGTCTTCACCAGGTCCGCGACTGCGAGGGCGAGAAAGGCCGTGCCGCCGACGGACAGGAGCTTGATGACGGTCAGCGGCCCGATCAGCCCATGCACGAGGGATGCTGCCGAAAGAAGATAGAGATAAGGCGGCGTGTAATTGCTGAAGGGCTCGGCGAAGGCCGAAATGGGGCCGCGCTGGACGATATGGTCGTACCAGGGGATGACGAACTCGACCATGTCCGGCGGCAGGGTCGCCCAGCACAGGGTGTAAAGGTAGACGGCGACCGTCCCGATGACCGCGAGGACCAGCGGCCATGGAACGGGCGTGCGCCTGGCGCTGCCGGTCTCCGCAACGATGGTCTGGTGCACGCTCATCGCGGCCGACATGGCTTACGCCCGGTTAAGATAATGCTGACGCCCGTTAACACTTAGGCAGGCTCTGAGCTTTAGTCTTCCCGCGCAGGGGAAGGAGCTATGCAAAGCTTTCACCGCTCGCGCGGCAGGATCCTGTTCGAGGTCTTCTGCGCATTCGCCATCGCGGAGTCCTGCGTTGGCGCATGGAAGCAGACGGGTGCCTGGGCACTGCTGCCGGCTGCCGTTGTCGCCGCCCTCTATGGCGTGGTGCACGCATTCGACCTGATTGGCCGCAAGCCGGCGGTTGCTGCTTCGGTGCCCGCAGTCGATCAGGAAACGATCGTCGCGCCGGCGCCTGTCGAGGAGCCGCCGGCCGAGAACGGCGTCGAGGTTGCCGCGACGGCCGAGGAAGCGCCACCTCGAGGAACGCGCGCTCGCCGACCCAAAGCCGCTCCGAAAGGCAGCCGTCGCAGGGCAACCGCTCGCGACGAAAAGATTGTAGAGCTTGCTGCGGCTGAGGACGTGCAGGTCCCCGAGATCGCGCCGGCTGAGGAGCCGAAATTCGCCGCGGTCGAGCAGCCCGAGGAGCCGAAGGCAGCCGAGGTCACGCCCCCGGAGCCGAACGTCACCCCGCTTCCGCGGCCCGAGGAGACTCCACCGGTGCCGCTC
>DASVXR010000342.1:0-2324 GCA_036392595.1 Sphingomicrobium sp. | reverse complement strand
ATCTTTCCGAGCATCTGCGATGCGAGGTGCAGGATCGCCAGGGTCTCATGGTCGCGTTCCGCCAGGAGCTCGGGCCAGTCGCTCATCGGCAACGACAGTAGCACGCCTTTGCATTTTGCGCCGCAGCGCGGCTAGAGCCCCGCTCACATGATCGAAACCGAAACCATGCTCGACCGCATCCTCGCAGCCGAGAGCCTCCAGGAGCTCGATTCGGTGCGGGTGTCGCTGCTCGGCAAGTCGGGCGAGATCACGGCCAAGCTCAAGTCGCTCGGCTCGATGGACCCCGACGAGCGCGCCAGGGAGGCGCCGAAGGTCCACGCGCTGCGGGAGCAGGTCACCGACGCGCTCGCGACGCGCAAGGCGGCGCTGGAAAATGCCGAGCTCGGCCGGAGGCTGGCCACGGAAAAGCTCGACCTGTCGCTTCCGGCCGATGCGGGCCCCCGGGGAACTGTGCACCCGGTCAGCCAGGTGATGGACGAGCTTGCCGAGATTTTCGCCGACCTCGGCTTCTCCGTTGCCGAAGGCCCCGAGATCGAGACCCAATGGTACAATTTCACGGCGCTCAACATGGGCGAGAGCCATCCCGCACGCGCGATGATGGACACCTTCTATCTAGAACCGCGCACGCCTGACGAGGAACCGCGGGTCCTGCGCACCCACACCTCCCCCGTGCAGATCCGCGCAATGGAGGGGCACGGCGCCCCGATCTACACGATCGCCCCGGGGCGAGTGTACCGCTCCGACAGCGACGCGACGCACACGCCCATGTTCCACCAGGTCGAGGGACTGGTGATCGACCGCTCGATCACGCTCGGCCATTTGAAGTGGACGCTGGAGACGTTCGTCAAAGCCTTTTTCGAGCGCGACGACATCGAGATGCGTTTTCGGCCCTCCTATTTCCCGTTCACCGAACCCTCGGCCGAGCTCGACGTCGGCTGGTCGATGGACAAGGGCCGGCGCGTCGTCGGCGGCTCCGAAGGCTGGATGGAAATCCTCGGCAGCGGCATGGTGCACCCGCGCGTGATCGCCAACGCCGGTCTCGATCCCGACGAATGGCAGGGCTTCGCCTTCGGCTGCGGGATCGATCGGCTAGCGATGCTGAAATATGGCATGGACGACCTGCGGGCCTTCTTCGACGGCGATATCCGCTGGCTGAAGCATTACGGCTTCCGGGCGCTCGACGTGCCGACGCTTTCGGGCGGGGTGGGCGCATGAAGTTCACCCTTTCGTGGCTGAAGGACTGGCTCGAAACCGATGCCGATGCGGCGACGATCGCCGACACGCTGACCAACATCGGGCTTGAGGTGGAGGAGGTCTCCAATCCCGCGGAAGCGCTCGAGCCGTTCCGCGTGGCGAAGGTGCTCACCGCCGAGAAGCACCCGCAGGCGGACAAGCTGCAGGTGCTGACCGTCGATGCGGGCACCGGCGAGAAGATCCAGGTTGTCTGCGGAGCGCCCAACGCGCGGGCCGGAATGCTTGGCGTGTTCGGTGCGCCGGGCGCGTACATCCCCGGCAGCGACATGACGCTCAAAGTCGCCGCCATCCGCGGAGTCGAAAGCCGGGGAATGATGTGCTCGGCGCGCGAGCTGCAGCTCGGTGAGGATCATACCGGCATCATCGAGCTGCCCGAGGACGCTCCCGTCGGGACCGCCTTCACCGAGTACGCGGGTCTCGACGATCCCGTGTTCGACGTGAACGTCACGCCGAACCGGCCGGACTGCTTCGGTGTCAACGGCATCGCCCGCGACCTCGCCGCCGCGGGACTGGGCCAGCAGACCGGCCGCGGCCGCTACGACGTGATCGAGGGCCGCTTTCCCTGCCCTGTCTCGATCCGCATCGAGGAAGGTTCGGGCTGCCGAGTCTTCTGGGGACGCGTGATCCGCGGCGTGCGCAACGGGCCGAGCCCGGACTGGCTCCAGCAGCGCCTGAAGGCCGTGGGTCTCAGGCCGATCTCGGCGCTCGTCGACATCACCAACTTCTTCACCCTGGACCGCGCCCGGCCGCTCCACGTCTATGACCTCGCGAAGCTGGAAGGCGGAATCGTTGCCCGCCGCGGCCGCGCCGGCGATCGCTTCCTCGCGCTGAACGACAAGGAATATGAGGCGACGCGCGATGACTGCGTGATCGCCGACGACAGCGGCGCAATCGGCTTCGGCGGAGTGATCGGTGGCGAGAGCACGGGCGTCGACGAGAACACGACCGACGTGCTGCTCGAATGCGCCTGGTTCGAGCCCGAGGCGGTGGCGGCGACAGGACGGCGGCACGGCATCATCTCCGACGCCCGCGCGCGGTTCGAACGGGGCGTGGACACGGCGAGCCTGTCG
>DASVXR010000341.1:0-5534 GCA_036392595.1 Sphingomicrobium sp. | reverse complement strand
GGTTTGTCCAAGGAGTAGCGCTGCGCCAAAAGCTGCGCGCTGTCACGCCCACGTCGTGACGGACGATCGCGGCGAGATCAAGAACGGCAAGTCGGAGTTTCAGCCGCTCGCCACTCCGTCGGGCTACGGCCCCGCAGACCTGCGAAGCGCCTACAATATCCCTGCTGGCGCCGGCAGCGCGGCTTACACCATCGCGATCGTCGATGCCTATGGCTATCCGCGTGCCGAGTCCGATCTGGCGAGGTATCGCAGCCAGTACCAACTGCCGGACTGCACCACTGCAAACGGCTGTTTCCGCAAGGTCGACCAGCGCGGAGGGACGGCCTATCCGCGCATGAACACCGGCTGGGCGCAGGAAACGGCCCTCGACCTCGACATGGCCAGCGCCATGTGCCCGAACTGCCATATCCTGCTCGTCGAGGCGGACTCCAACTCCTTCTCCGATCTCGCGGCGGCCGAAAACAGGGCCGCCACTCTTGGCGCCAACGCCATTTCCAACAGCTATGGAGGCGGCGAGTCGGGCAGCACCGGCGTTGAAGGCGCCTACAACCATGCCGGAGTCGCCATCACGGTGAGCTCAGGCGATAGCGGCTACGGTGTCGAATTCCCCGCTTCATCGCCGCACGTGACGGCGGTCGGCGGAACCCACCTGACCCGCGCCTCCAACACGCGCGGCTGGGCCGAGACGGCATGGAGCGGGGCCGGCAGCGGATGCAGCGCCGTCTACGCCAAGCCGACCTGGCAGGCTGACGCGCTGTGCAGCAGGCGCACCGTTGCGGACGTCTCGGCGGTCGCCGACCCGAACACGGGCGTTGCGGTCTATGGACCTGTGACGAGCAAGCGCTCCGGCTGGATGGTCTTCGGCGGGACCAGCGTCGCTGCTCCGCTGATCGCCGGCGTCTACGGCGCCAACGGTGCCAAGGGTGGGACTGTGAGCTATGCCTCCATTCCGTATAGCCACACATCGGCGTTGTACGACGTGACCAGCGGCAACAATGGCAGCTGCGGCGGCTCCTATCTGTGCACCGCCGGTCCGAATTATGACGGGCCGACAGGCCTCGGCACTCCGAAAGGAACGACCGCCTTCTAGCCGGCGGGCCGAACTGCGCTGACGAAGAAAGGCGGCGCGCCGCACTGGCGCTCGAACCGGGTGTAATAAGGAGTGGTCAGCTGCGACCATTCCGCGGGCTCGCCGGTCATCAGGAATTCCTCGCCGACGACGACCCTCTGGTCGGATTTGGCGGGCTGGTGGAAGATGACCGACGTGCCGTTGAACACGCTTCCCGCAGGCCAGACGGGCAGGTAGCGCTCCTTTGTATCTTCGTCGCGGAAGAGCAGGCATCCGCCCTCGTACATGAGGCTGCCCGTGAGCGAGGCTGTCGCCGAGTCGCGATAGGGCGCCGTCGCCAGCTCCTGCGGCCGCAACGGACGCACCCCATGATTGGCGCAGGCCTGCAACAGCACCAGGGCCGCGAGGAAAGCTTTGCGCATATGCCACTCCCGTCGAACCCTAGAGCAACGCGGCGCTCGGCGGACCTGTTCCTCCCGGCAATGCGTTCTTTCCAGCGATGATTGGCCTGTTGTTCCTGTTGATGGCGCGCCCGGTGGTACCGGAAACGAGGGCGCACGCGCTGCAGCTCTGCCGTCCACGGCTCGAGCGCAGCGCCGGCGGGCAAATCCAGACGATCGATGTGAACTCGGAGCGCAGCACTCGGACGGGGCTTGTCATCAGCGGGCGGCTGACTGCTTTCATCGGCATGGGAACGCCTGCCACGGGTGCGGCGAGCACGCATCACCTGATTCGAGCCCAGTTCGATTATATCTGCGAAGTCCGCTCCGGACGCGTCGTCTCGGCCTCGGCTAAGCCGTTGGAATAAGTAGTAAAGCCGACATTCACCTGCCGAGCTGCGGCTATTTTGCGACGAGTTGAGAAACGTCGCGAAAATTTAATCCCGACGGCGATTGCAATCGCGGTTTTCGCTGCCAGCATCCTGAGTCCTGCTCGGCAGGACTTAAAGGAGGGAATTGCATGAATTTACGTAAATGGGGGCTGGTTGCCCTCGGGTTTGCGTTGGGTCTCTGGGGAGCCGCTCCGGCTGCCGCACAGTCCGTGCAGCTCGAGCGCAGTGGCCGAGTCTATCACGTCGCCGCCTGTCCGCACGGCAATCCGTTCGGAACCACACGGTGCCACGCGCATATCGTGACGGATGCGCGCGGCAATCCGATGAACGGCAAGCCGGTTGCACAGCCGCTCGCAACGCCGTCGGGCTACGGCCCAGCGGACCTGCGCAGCGCCTACAACATCCCGGCGGGCGCGGGCAGCGCGACCTATACGATCGCGATCGTCGACGCCTACGGCTACCCGAACGCCGAGTCCGACCTTGCGACCTATCGCGCACAATACGGGCTTCCCGCCTGCACCACGCAGAACGGCTGCTTCAAGAAGGTCGACCAGCGCGGCGGCAGCAAGTTCCCCCGCATGGACACGGGCTGGGCGCAGGAAACGGCGCTCGATCTCGACATGGCGAGCGCGATGTGCCCGAACTGCCACATCCTGCTGGTCGAAGGCGACACCAACTCCTACGCGAACCTCGCGGCAGCGGTGAACACCGCCGCCAACATGGGCGCGAAGGCGATTTCGAACAGCTACGGCGGTTCGGAGGGAACGAGCGCCAATCCCTATGAGAGCTCGTACAACCATCCCGGAATCGCCATCACCGTGAGCTCCGGCGACAACGGCTATGGAGTCGAATTCCCGGCTTCGTCGCCGCACGTCACGGCGGTTGGAGGCACCAGCCTCACCCGCGCGTCGAACGCTCGCGGCTGGAGCGAGACGGCCTGGAACGGCGCCGGCAGCGGCTGCAGCGCAGTCTATGCCAAGCCGAGCTGGCAGACGGACACGCTGTGCGCCCGCCGCACGGTTGCCGACGTCTCTGCAGTTGCCGACCCGAACACGGGCGTCGCGGTCTATGGGCCGTCGAGCCGCTCCACGTCGGGCTGGATGGTCTTCGGTGGAACCAGCGTCGCTGCTCCGCTGATCGCCGGCGTCTATGGCGCGAACGGCGGATCGGCCAATTACGGCGCGGATCCGTACAGCCATCTCGCCAACCTCAATGACGTGACTGCCGGCACGAACGGCACTTGCGGGGGCACCTACCTGTGCTCGGCGGGCGTCGGTTACGACGGTCCGACGGGCCTGGGCACGCCGAACGGGAGTTCCGCGTTCTAACCCGGAAGTATCGCGTTCTACCTCGTAACTCTTGAAAAGCGGGCGTCCGGATTACATCTGGGCGCCCGCATTCATTCTTGGCTCAGCCAAATCCCAATAAAAACAACGAGTTGATGACCCCCTACCTTTCTAAATCCCTCGCGCAGCTCATGCGCACGTCCGCGCTTGTGCTTGGTGCTTCCCTGCTTGCGACCCTGCCTGCCGCGCCGGCAGCGGCGGCGGCAACCGCGAACGCGGCGCAGCTTCGGCCGCAGCCCAGCCCCGTTGCTCTCACCGGTGTCCGGCTGATCAGCGAGTCCGCCACGGAATCGAAGTTCGAACTGGCGTTCGATCCGGCGGCGACGACCTTCGCTCCGGTCGCGAGCCAGCCGACGCAGCCGTCGATCGGCTTCGCGCTCGCGACCCGCGGTCGCTCCGCCGTGCAGCCCTCGGGAATGAAGGGCCTCGTTCGCGGGATCACCTTCGACCAGGTCGATACGGTCATGATCATGCGCTTCAACGTCACCAAGGCGGCCAGCGTGTCCGCCGTGCAGACCGGTGCTCGAACCATCGAAGTGACCGTCAGCACCAACGGCAAGCCGGGCGCCAATTCGGAGGAGTCGAACGACATACCAGCGGCCGGCGCCGCGCCGCTGCCGCCGCAATCGGCCGAACCTGAGGCCTACGAGTTGGTCATGCTCAAATATGCCGACGTGTCCGAAGTCGTGGGGCTGCTGACCGACGGAACCAGCGTCAAGTCGAACGACGTCTTCATTCCTCGCGAGCCGGGCTTTGGATCGAACAGCCTGACCGGACAGCAATACCAGCCGGCGACAGCGCCGACGCAGCCCGGCGAGAGCGACGAGCCGCTCGGCCAGTCCGTCGATTCCGGAATGGCCGTCGACCGGCGTCTCAACGCCATCTGGCTCAAGGGATCGCCCGACCGGATCGCGCGCATGAAGCAGATGATCGCGATGATCGACATCCCCGTCGACAGCGTGGTTCTCGAAACCCAGATGGTCGAGCTCAGCGAGACGGGCTCGAAGGCGATCGGGATCGATTTCGCCAACTCCGCGGGCCAGCTCGGCGTGGTCACGTTCGGCTCGGGCGGGTTCATTCCACCGGGCGTCTCGCAGGGCTGCGATGTGAACAGCCTGTGCTCGGGGCACGTGACCAGCGCGCAGTTCCAGGCGGCGCTCTACGCCCAGATCCAGAAGGGCAACGGCCGGATCATCTCGAAGCCGCGGGTTGCGGCGCTGAGCGGCTCGACCGCCAAGATCATCACCGGCGATGCGCTTCCGATCCTCACGGCGATCACCCTGTCCGGCGTCAACGGCGTGTCGCAGCAGGTGCAATATGTGAACGTCGGAGTGACGCTGCAGATCGCTCCGCGGGTCAGCGCCGACGGCTTCGTGACGAGCCACGTCTATGCCGTGGTGTCGAGCGTGACCGGCTTCAGCCAGGGTTATCCGACGATCAGCCAGCGGCAGGCCGAGACCGCCGCGACGGTGCGCGACGGCGATTCCTTCGTGATCGGCGGGCTCACCCAGGACGAGAATATCAACACGAAGACGAAGGTGCCGCTGCTCGGCGACATTCCGGTCCTCGGCCAGGCGTTCCGCACCGACCGCACCACGCGCTCGAAGACGGAACTCTACATCATCGTCACTCCGCACGTCGTGCACCGGGTTGGGACGATGGCGCTGACGACTCCGCGGCAGGAGCAATATGACTCGCGTCCGGTGACGACCGTTCCTGCGGTACCGGCCGAAGCTCCCGGCGCCGGCCGGCCTCAGCGCTGATCACGCTGCGCCGACGGTCATCTCCGGCACGAGAAGCGTCGGTGCATCGATCCCGCGGCGGAACTCCAGGTCCGACGCCGGTTCGAGCGTCGAGAACATCTCGACCAGGTTCGACGCGATGGTGATCTCCGATACGGGCTCGGCAATAGCGCCGTTGCGCACCATGAAGCCGACCGCGCCCCGACTGTAGTCGCCGGTCACGGGGTTCACGCCCTGGCCGATCAGCTCGACGATCAGCACCGCCTCCGCATGCACGGCCAGCAATTCGTCGCGGGTGCGCGCGCCGGGAGCCATGTAGAGATTGCTCGGCGAAGCGCCCGGAGCGCCCCCTGCTCCGCGCGCGGCATGGCCGGTGGGCGCGATCCCGAGCTGCCGTGCCGAAGCGCTTTCCGCAATCCAGCTCGTCAGCACTCCGTTTGCGATCAGCTCGCGGCGAGCGACCCGCACGCCCTCCCCGTCAAACGGGCGGGAGCGAAGCCCGCGCGGACGAAGCGGCTCGACGACGATGGTCACGCCCTTCGCGA
>DASVXR010000340.1:0-6582 GCA_036392595.1 Sphingomicrobium sp. | reverse complement strand
CGCCATCGTCGCGGCAATCGCCGCGCTGAGGCTCACGGCTTAGCCTCCGCTTCTACCCATGGGACGTTTGACGTTTACCCTCTGGCAGCACCTTTGCGCCTAAGCCTTCGCGACTGGCGACAGATGATGGCAACCCCGGCTCCCAACCCCCAGGATAGCGCTTCTTACGAGGATCGCCGCGCCTATCCGCGGGTCGCGGTGGCAATGCCCGCGTTCCTCCAGGCGAACGGGAAGCGTCATGCCGTCCACCTTCTGGATCTCTCTGCCGGCGGAGCGAAGCTCAAATGCTCGGCAGCTGTTCCGACCGGGACGGCGGTCGTCCTGGACTGCGGCTCGCTCGGCCGTTCGGCGGTGGTCCGGTGGCAGACCGGGGGCCTGCTCGGCCTTTGCTTCGACAGCGAGCTGGACGCCCGCGAGGTAACCGCCCTGATCGCGCGCTCGATCGCCCTCGAAAGTTTGATGAAGGCGCGCGGGTAGTCAGTCCTTCTTTTCGCCGCGGACGACCTGGTGGATTTCCGCCGTCAGATCGGTGTTCTTCTGCAGCAGCTGTCGAATGCCGTCGCTGATCTTCAGCAGCTCCTCGGAATCGCGATAGGTCTGCTCGAGCTGCCGGTCGGATTTCCTGGCGGCGATGTTCTGCCCGACCATGATGATGGACAGGAGGACCAGTTGCAGGAAGGTCTGGGCAATCCAGGAGATGAGCGTCGCAGTGCCTCCCCTGATCGCGGCCGGAAGGCTGATGAGCGCAAGTCCGGCGAAGGCATAGGCACACCACATGGTGCCGACCACCCTGGTGATCTTGACGGCCAGCCACTCATTGAAGCGGCTCTCGCGCCGTTCGAGCGGCCTTAGAAACTGCTTCCTGAACTCCAGGTACGCGTTCGCGCCGTGCTCCATGACATCCCCCTTCAACCGATGCGTCGTCCAGGAGCGAACTTAACCGTCTAGCGCTGCGGCTCCAGCGCCGGAGCGATCTGCGGGCTCTCCTCGATCGAGCGGTAGAATTTCGGCGTGGGGAAGGGGCCGCGCGCCTGCTCATAGGCGTAGCCGAGCGAGAGCAGCAGCGCCTCGCTCCACTTGGGCCCGATGAAGCTCAGCCCGACCGGCAGACCCTTGATGAGCGCCATCGGCACGGTGAGGTGCGGATAGCCCGCCACCGCCGGCAGGTTTCCGGCTCCCCCGCCGGAGAATTGATCGCCGTTCACCGCGTCGATCTTCCACGAGGGCCCTGCGGTCGGGCCGACCAGGGCGATAACGTTATTCTGCTTGAGCAGCCGGTCGATTCCGTTCGGACCCGCGGCCTGGAAGCTCGTCGCCCGCGCTTTCTTGTAGGCGGCGTCGGTAAGGCCCTTGGTCTTTTGTGCCTGGTCGAACAGCTCCTGCCCGAACAGCAGCATCTCCTGGCGCTCGTGCGCCTTGTCGAAGGCGATGAGGTCGGCGAGCGTGCGCGCCTGGATCGGCGCCGGGCTGCTCTTCAAATATTTCGCCATGTCGGCCTTGAGCTCGGTCAGCAACACCGGAAGCTCGTTCTTGCCCACGGCCTTGTCGTCGAACTTCTTGATGTCGACCAGGATCGCGCCCTGCTTGCGGAGCATCGCGAGCGCGGTTTCGAACGCCGGATTGAGCTCGGGCGTGGATGAGAAGCGCATCACTCCGATGCGCTTGCCCTTGAGCGAATTGGCATCGAGTCCGACCGCGTAATCGCGCTTGTGCTTGTCGGCGTCTCGCGTCGCCGGGTCCGCGGGATCGCTTCCGGCGATCACCGTCAGAAGCTCCGCGGCCTCGCGCACGCTCGCCGTCATCGGACCGGCGGTATCCTGGCTGTGGCTGATCGGGACGATGTGCGTCCGGCTGACGAGTCCCACCGTCGGCTTCAGGCCGACGATGCCGTTGATCGAGGCGGGGCAGGTCACCGACCCGTCGGTCTCGGTGCCGATCGCCATTCGGACGAGGCCGGCCGCCACGGCCGCGCCGCTGCCGCTCGAGCTGCCGCAGGGGTTGCGGTCGATGGCCCAGGGGCTGTGCGTCTGCCCCCCTACCGCGCTCCAGCCTGAAATCGAGCGGGTCGAGCGGATGTTCGCCCATTCGGAGAGGTTGGTCTTGCCGACGATGACCGCTCCAGCGGCGCGCAGCCTCGCCACGAGAGGCGCATCGCGATTGGTCACATTGTTGGCAAGCGCGAGGCTGCCGGCGGTCGTCGGAAGCGGCCCTGCGCTCTCGATATTGTCCTTGATCAGCACCGGCTGCCCGGCGAGGGGTCCATGGAAATTGCCCCCGTCGACGCGCCGCGCCTGGTCGATCGCGGTCGGGTCGACGGCGATGACCGAATGAAGCTGCGGGTCGATCCGGCCGATCCGATCGAGAGCCGCGCGGACATTGGTCTCGGCCGGCGGGGCGGCCACGGCCGAGGACGCGCCAAGCGTCACTGCCGAAATGACGATCAAGCTACGCATACCGTCCCCTCCTCGCCTTTCTCAGCGCGGCGCAAGCAGAGCGTCGAGAGTGCCCGGCGCTTTCCCCACCTTCTCCAGCCGCGGATAGCGCAGGCCGCCGTGCCAATCGAGCTTCACCGTCCGGTAAACGTCGCCGTCGTGGATCAGCAGCTCGGGCGCCTGGCCGTTGTCTATAGCGCCCTTGATCGCGTCCTTGAGCGCGTCCGCGTCGAAGGTCCGACCGTTCACTGCAACGATTTCCGTACCCACGGTGATACCCGCGTTGAAGGCGGCGCTGTCCCACAGCACGCTCGAGACCTTGCCGTCATTGCCGACGACGAAGCCGCCGGAGTAGGTGAGGTCATTGTTCTTGCCTGACTTCTCGCTGCTCTTGATCCACTTCGTCGGCTCGGAAGTGAAGACGAGTTTATAGCCGCCCTGGTTGATGCCCTCGAGCGGCGCTGCTGGGGCGACATCGTAAACGCGCCGCTGCAGATAGCCGCGCCAGTCGTAAGGCTGAACCCGGTTGAGGGTCCCGACGACATCATCGAACGTGTAGGTGAGCTCGCCATAATCACCATCGCGCATGCCATAGAATGCCTTCGCGAAATCATCGATCGAGCGCCGGCCCCTGGATTGCTGACGGATGATCCGGTCAACGTCGATCCAGATGAGCTGGCCTTCGCTGTAATAATCCTCGCTGCGCTGCCAACTGCGCCAGGGTTGAGGCGCCCGGCCGGCCGCTGTCGGATCGTTCGTCGTGTCAACCAGCGGACGCCAGATGCGGCCCGGCGTTCCGGTACTGTAGGTGGCCGCCGTCGCCGCAATCGCGTCGAGCGTGTCCTGCTTCGACAGCATGCCCGACCGCGCGCCGAGCACGTAGCCCCAGAACTGCGTCTGGCCTTCGTAGACCCAGAGCAGCGAGCCTTCCATCGGGACCGTATTGTAGTCAGGCGTCCACAGGTCCGCCGGGCGACGGTACTTGCCGTCCCAGCTGTGGCTATATTCGTGGGGAAGCAGGTTGCGCTCGCGCAGCTTGTTCTCCCAGTCGGTGAAATAGCCGCGCTTCACGCCGTCCTCGGAACTGCGGTGATGCTCGAGCCCGTTGCCGCCAAGGTTGTTCGAGATAGTCAGCAGGAAGTCGTAATGATCGTAATGCTGCGCGCCAAAGGTCTTGAGCGCCTGCTCGACGAGCCTCTTGTGCGCGGCGATCTGTTCGCCCGTTGCTGCAAGCTCCGCGGGCGTGTCGCCGATGACGTCGAGGAACACGTCGTTGCTCAGCGGGATCTGGCGATAATGAACGCCCGCGATCAGCGGCGAGTCCATCAGGATTTCGTAATTCGTCACGGGATAATCGATGCGGCCGCCGGCCTGTGCGCTCGGCCGAAGCGCCGTCGCCACCTTCCAACCGGCGGGAACAATCACCGACGCCTGCACGGGGATCTGACGTACGTAATATCCGGCCGGGTACATCGACAGCGATAGCCACTCAATGCTCGACATGTCCGGAGTCATGACGATCCGGCCCTGGTTCTCCGCGGTCGCCGAAACATATTGGAATTCGACGTCGACCGCCGAGACGCCCTGCGGGACGTCGACGTGGAAGGCGAATACGTCGAGGGAATCGCGCATCCACTTGAGCGGCCGGCCGTTGGCGCTGACGCGGATGCCGGTCACATTCTTGATGTCCCCGCGCGGGCTGTGACCGCCGGGCACCCACTTGGGATAGAGCAGCACGAGATCGCCGGTGGCGGTGACCGGAACTCGTTCGCGGATACGGAAGATGCCGCGGGTCACGTCAGTGGCGTCGACCGTGAGCTGAACGGTGCCGGGATAAGGCACGTCGCGCGCCGCGGGTACGCGGATTGGCTTGGCGTAGGCCTCAGGCTTGCTGTTCTGCGGCGGAGCCGGTTGGGCGGATGCGCTCCAGGCGAATGCGACAGTGGCAAGCAAGACACCAACGCGGACACGACTCATCAACGCAATTCCTTGAAATGCCGGGGTTTAGGAAGGCGGCTTGGTCTACACGCTTTGCGTTTCCCTGCAACGCCTCGCGTGCGACCGTTCGTCGGCTGCTGTTGGCACTTTGCAGAAGAGCGCGGCGTTGTCAGCCTTCGTTCACGCGGTCGCTCTAGCTGGGGCATCCATGAGATTTCGGGCCTTGCACCTGCCGCTGCTCCTCGGCGGCTTCTTCGTTCTCCCCTCTGTCCTCCAGGCGCAAACGCAGCCGCCGCAGCAGCCTCAGCAGCCGCAACCCGGCCCAGCGGCCGACGAGACGGGCGACGAAGAAGAGATCGTCGTCGTGGGCCAGAAGGCGCGGGGATCGGTGATCGGCGACATCCCGCCGGAGCGCACCTACGATTCTCGCGATGTCCGCGCGACCGGGGCGACCAACATCAACGAGCTTCTCGACGCGCTCGCCCCCGAGATCGGAAGCTCGCGCGGCCGCGGCGGCGGAGCGCCCGTGCTGCTCCTCAACGGGCAGCGCATCTCCAGCTTCCGCGAGCTTCGCGACATCCCGACCGAGGCGATCCAGCGGGTCGAGATCCTGCCCGAGGAGGTCGCGCTCAAATATGGCTATCGCGCCGACCAGCGCGTCGTGAACATCGTCCTTCGCCAGCGTTTCCGCTCCACCGCGGTCCTCGCCGGCGTCAATGCACCGACCGAGGGCGGGGAGGCTGGAGCGACCGGCGACGTCACCCGGCTGCTCATCCAGCGCAACGGTCGGACGACGCTCAACGTCCATGCCGAGGGCAATTCGATGCTGACCGAGGCGGAGCGGGGCATCGGCCTGTCTCCGACCGCGAGCGTGGACGATCGCGCATTCCGCTCGCTGGTCGCGAGCAAGCGGGACATTCGCGGGACGGCGACACTCAATCGCCAGATATTCGGCAACGTCTCGGCGACGCTGAACACCGAGCTCGAGCATAACGAAGGTCGCTCGTTGATCGGCCTCGGGCAGAATGTGATCGAGCCGCTCGCGCGGAATACCCAGACCGATAGCGCTCATGCCGGCACCACGCTCAACTTCGACAGGTCGAAGTGGCATTTCAACGTGACCGGCAACGCGGACTTATCCCGGACCCTGACCCTGACCGACCCCGACAGTGTAACCCTCGTCGGGGACCGCGCTCGCAGCACCAACGTGGCGGGTGACCTCACGGGGACCGCCACGGGCGCGCTGTTCAAGCTCCCCGCCGGCGACGCGACCACGACCCTGACGCTTGGCGGGAACACCCAGCATCTCGACAGCGTGAGCCGTCGCCTCGGAGTTAGCACGAGCAGCTCGCTTGGCCGAACCACTGGCCAGGCCACGATGAACCTCGACCTGCCCGTCTCACGGAGGAATCGCGGATTCAGCGCGCTCGGTAATTTGACTCTGAATGCCAATGCCGAGCTCGACCAAATTTCCGATTTCGGAAGCCTGACGACCGTCGGCGCGGGCGCCAACTGGTCGCCCGTAGACCGGCTCAACCTGATCGGCAGCTGGACTCGCGAGGAGGGCGCCCCGACGATCCACCAGCTCGGCGATCCCGTGCTTTCGACTCCCGCGACTAGAATCTTCGATTTCACGACCGGGCAGACGGTGCTCGTCACGGCGATCACCGGCGGCAACCGGGACCTGCTTGCCGACCGCCGCAACGTGTTCAAGATCGGCGGCAACTGGCAGCCGCTCAAGAACACCGAGCTCAGGCTTCGCGCCGACTATGTGCATTCGAGCATTGCCCGGCCGATCTCCGACATCAGCGTCACTCCGGCCATCGAGGCGGCCTTCCCTGGCCGGTTCGTCAGGGATGCGTCGGGGCAGCTGGTCAGCGTCGACTTGAGGCCGGTCAATTTCGACAGCTCGCGCAAGGACACGCTTCGCCTGGGTTTTGATTTTTCAAAACCGCTCAAGTCGTGGCGCCCCTCGCAGTCGGTGATCGACCAGATCCGCGCTCAGTTCGGCGGCGCTCGGCCCGGCGGCGCCAATGGCGGACCTCCTCCGGGCCGACCGCCCGAGGGTGGAGGTTCGCGAGAGGGCGGCTTCCGTGGCGGCGGGTTCGACGGCGGAGGATTCGGCGGCGGCGGCTTCGGGCGGGGCGGGTTCGGCAGCCGCGGCCGGCTGCAATTCTCGCTCACCGACACGATCACCTTCGTCGACAAGGTG
>DASVXR010000339.1:0-2564 GCA_036392595.1 Sphingomicrobium sp. | reverse complement strand
AGAACGGCATCCGGATGGATATCGCCCCGTGGCGGCGGCCCGCGCCCTATACGGCTCCGTCGGAGTCGAAGGCGGCCGGGCTCTACATGATCTGCACGCTGTCGAAGCAGCATGCGGAGCAGCGCGGCTATGAGGACGCGCTGATGCTCGACTGGCGCGGCCAGGTGGCGGAGGCGACGGGCGCGAACGTCTTTTTCGTCGCGGATGGGCAGCTGCACACGCCCACGCCGGATTGCTTCCTCGACGGGATCACTCGGCGGACGGTGATGGAACTGGCGCGCAAGCGCGGAGTGGAGGTGGTCGAGCGCGCGATCTGGCCCGAGGAGCTCGAGCGCTTCGAGCAGATGTTCCTCACCGGAACGGCGGCGGAGGTCACTCCGGTGCGCTCGGCGGGACCGTGGAACTTCGAGGTCGGCGAACTGACGCTGCAGCTCCAGAGGGACTATGACGACCTGGTGTACGGGCGCATCCCCAACGTCGCGGGCGCTCCGGCCACCTCAGACGCCTGAGCGCTAGCTGAAAATCGACAGGTCGAGCGGCTCGCTCGGCCCGAACCAGATCACATGCTCTGTATGGTCGGCGAGATCATCGCCGGTTTCCGCGTGGGCAAAGATTGTCAGGCCGCCACGGTTGAGGGCAAGGAACTGTGCGACGTCGCCGAAAATATCGCGCGGCACGGTCAGCTGCACGCTCCCGCGCGGGTGAGGCCCGACGGGCTTCAGGTGGAAGTGGCCAACCGCGACCGGAAAGCGGTCCTGCACGGCTGCGGCGAGCCGTTTCGCCTGTTCGACGTCCTCGGGGTTGTAATAGATGTGCGCGTGGAAGTCGCGGATCGACGGCTCTGCCATCCGGTGCATATAGCCGCATGCCCTTCCAACTTCGAGTTCGGCGGGTATAAGCCGCGCCTCTCCCGCACATGCGGATGCGCCTGCTGGGGCGTCGCCAAGTGGTAAGGCACCGGTTTTTGGTACCGGCATTCGCAGGTTCGAATCCTGCCGCCCCAGCCAGCCTGCCCCCGGACTTGATCCGGGGTTCGGCTGGGCAAGCCATTAGGTCCACTTCGGACCCGAGCTTAATGGCTCCAACATCTTGATCCGCTTTGGTTTCTGCCGGCATGAGCAGGAACAACAATCGACGGAGGCCGCGCGAGCTTCGGCGGCGGGTGATGCTGCCGGCGCGGATGCGCACGACGGCGGGCTGGAGCGATGCGCGCATCCTCAACATCTCGTCCCGCGGACTGATGGTCCATGCGAACTTCTCCGTCGTGGACCAAAATATGGTCGAGCTCTGGCACCGCGATCTCTCCATCACCGCGCGCGTCGTGTGGCGGCATGGGCCGAAGGCTGGGCTTCAGGCCGAGGAACGGATCCCGGTCGAGGAGATCCTTAGCCTGCAGTCGCAATCGCTTCAGCTGAGCGCCGAGCCCTACCGGGGCGTCGAGCGGCGCAAGCGCCCCCGAAGTCATGACGACAGCCGAATCAAGGCGCGGGCGTTCGAGTTCGCGAGCGTTGCGGTCATCAGCGCGACATTGGCCGCCGGTTTCTTCCTGTGGGTGGGAGAAGCCTTTGCGGCGCCGCTTGCCGTCGTCAGGACGGCGCTCGGCGGCTGAGCGTCAGGCGGCTTCTTCCAGCTCGGCGAGATAGACGGCTAGCTCGTCGCAGCCGCCGATCCTCAGGCCGTCGATGAAGACCTGCGGCGTCGTGTCGACCCCGAGCTCCCGCATGAAGGCGTCCGCCTCCATCCGGGTGGAAAGCAGATGCTCCTCCACGTCGAAGCCGGCATGCTCCAGCATTTGCAGCGCCTGGACGCCGTAGGGGCAGACGTGGTCGGGAAGCACCATCCGGTACAGGGTCGCCTTACGCACTATGGTTCGATCCTCTTCAGCTGTGGGCCGGTGGCGAATGCGCGCCCACGAGCGAAAGTTGCTTCAATCGCGACGGAGGCTCTTTATTGGCGGACGAGCCGAAGCCGGGAGGACAAGTGAACCCGCTCTATGAACGGATGAAGACCAGCGTGTTCGAGCGCATGTCGGCGCTCGCCGCGCAGCATGGCGCGGTGAACCTGGGCCAGGGTTTCCCCGATTTCGGCTGGCCCGACGAGATATTGGAGGCCGCGGCGCGGGCGCTGAAGGACGGATCAAACCAGTATCCGCCGTCGCGCGGACTTCCGCAGCTGCGGGAAGCGGTCGCGGGGCATTACAACCGCCACCAGGGTCTCTCGCTGACGGCTGATCAGGTATGCGTGACGAGCGGAGCCACCGAAGCGCTTGGTGCAGCCATCCTCGCAACGGTTGAGCCGGGCGACGAGGTGATCATCTTCACGCCTGCCTATGACAGTTATGCGCCGATGATCCGGCGGGCGGGTGGCATTCCGCGCGAGGTCGCGCTTGAGCCGCCGGCCTGGTGGCTGGATCCGGATGCGCTGCGGGCGGTGATTACGCCGAAGACGCGAGCGATGGTCTTCAACAATCCGCAGAATCCTGCTGGACGTCTTTTCCACAATGACGAGCTCGAGATCATCGCCAATTTTGCGGCGAGCTATGATTTAACGGTCATCAGCGACGA
>DASVXR010000338.1:0-8076 GCA_036392595.1 Sphingomicrobium sp. | reverse complement strand
GGAACCGTCCTCGCCGGAGTTCTGGCCTCGGCCCCCGTCCGCGCGGCCCTGGTGACGATCTGCCTTGCCGCGCTCGGCTATCTCGCCGGGCGGCAGGTGCCCCCCGCCCCGCCCGCGGCCGAGCGCATCCCCTTCGACCGGCATATCATCCGAGCGTCGATTTCCCTCGTGAATGCGACGATGCACATCCCGCGGCTGTTCCTCGCGATCTGCTCGATCAGCTTCTTCTGGACGATCGGGGCGGTGCTGATCATCATCTTCCCGCCGCTGGTGAAGAACGTTCTCGGCGCGAACGAGCAGGTCGCGAGCCTGTTCATCGCCATCTTCTCGATCGGCATCGCGATCGGCTCCGTCCTCATCAACCGGCTGCTGAAGAGCGAGGTGTCCGCGCGCTACGCCCCCGCGTCGGTGATCGCGATGGGCTGCTTCGTCGTCCTGCTCCACTTCGTCTCGCTTACCTGGGACAAGCAGAACGATGGTCTCATCACGCTGGCTAACTTCATCTTCCAGCCGATGGCGGGCCTTATGATCCTCGCGCTTCTCGGTGTCGCGATCACCGGCGGAATGTTCGTCGTTCCGCTCTATGCCTTCCTGACGACCACCGTGCCCAAGACGGAGACGGCTCGCACCGTCGCCGCGAACAACATCGTCAATTCCGGCGCGATGGTGATCGGCTCGCTCCTCGCCTTCGCGCTAAGCAGCGTCGGGATCGGGCCGGTCGGCCAGCTGCTGCTGGTCGCCGCGATGTGCCTGGTTTCCGCCTGGCTAGGCTGGAAGCTTCATCTCGCTTGCGATTGACCGCGGCTTGAGCTCCAGCACCACCGGTCCGGACACGGGGTCGGTCACATTCCCGTCGGGCTGCTCTTCCAGCGTATCGCGGAAGGTGTCGAGCGTCGCGATCATGTGCGGGCGGGCAGCGGACAGGCTGTCCATGTCGTCCCATTCGCCGATGATGCAATAAGCATGGTCGCCGGTCTTGATGAGGTTGACGCTCCTGAGGCCCGGCCAGTCGCGGTCGATCCTCTGGTGCGCGTCCAGGAATTCCTGGTCGCGGCCCGGCTTCACGCGGAAACGCACGGAGTTGAATGCGGTCATGATGGTCCTCCCCTGCTTGAGGCGAGGACGCCGCCATATACCCATGCGGGCAGCGGAGAAAGTTACAGTTGGCCGTTATCCGATCAAAAGCGACACGAAGATGAAGCCGGCGAGGAAAGTCGTGGCGAACAGCTTCAGATCGTCGCCGATGCGCGAGCCTGCGTCGCGTTCGGACGGCAGCCACGCGCGGCCCCGGCCGAAGCTGCGGCAATCGAGCGCGATAACTGGACGTCCAATCGACATGGCGAAAACCCTAACGCGGCCTTAACCATGTTCAATAACTGATTGGCGCGCATGCGGGTCCGGCCGTCCCGAGGTGGGACGCGGTCAGTGGTTCGTCTAGTGGAAGGGTTTAGTTGCTGGCTGCGCTGCGCACGGCGCTTGGACCGTCGCCGCGCTTGCGGGACGCGAGCAGGTCGCGGGCTTTCTCGGCCGACATCGGTTTTCCGAAATACCAGCCCTGGCCGAGCTGGCAGCCGAGCATCACGACGGCTTCATGGACGGAATCCCGCTCGATCCCCTCGACGCACACCGGCACCGACAGGGCGCTCGCGAGCGTCGTGACGGCGCGGACGATCGCCATATTCTCCTTGTCCTCGAGGAGGGTCGTGACGAAGCTCCGGTCGATCTTGATCATGTCGAAGGGCAGCGAACGCAGCGTCGAGAGCGAAGAGAAGCCCGTCCCGAAATCGTCGAGCGCCAGGCGCACGCCCTGGTTCTTCAGGCTCGTCAGCATGGACCGGGCCATGTCCAAGTCGGCGAACAGCGAGCTCTCGGTGATCTCGACGACCAGCCGGTCCGGCGGGAAGCCCGCCTCAGTCAGGATCCGGACGATCCGCTGGGCGAGCCAGCCGTCAGTGAACTGGGTCGGCGAGATGTTGACGGAGATCTTGATCGAAGGATCCCAGTGAACCGCCTGGCGCAATGCCTCCGAGATAACTTGCTCGGAGAGGCGGCCGATGACTCCGATCTCTTCCGCGACCGGGATGAACGTGTCCGGTCCCACGATCCCCGACAGCGGGTGGTTCCACCTAGCGAGCACCTCGAAGCCGACGATCTCCCCGGTGCTGAGATCGACCTGCGGCTCGAAATAGGGAACGAACTGGCCGTGCTCGAGCCCGAAGCGGATGCCCTGCTCGATCTCACCCTGGGCGATGAGCGCGCGCTCCATGCCGGCGTCGAACCAGACCGGCCGCGCGACGCGGCCGTTCTTCGCATGATTGAGCGCAATGTCGGCGCGGCGAAGCAGGTCCGGAACGCGCACTTCGGGCGCTTTGGCCATCGCGATTCCGGCGAATGCGCCGACCTGGATCAGGCGCTCGTCGATCGTGAATGGGCGAGTGACCGCCCGAAGAGCGCTCTCCGCGAGCTGTTCGGCGCGCTCGATCTCGGCCGGTTTGAGGGTGACCGCGGCGGCGAACTCGTCGCCGCTGAGGCGAGCGATGACGGCGCCGGGCCCAAGCTCCTCCACCAACGCGGCGCCGAGGGACCTCAGGAACTTGTCACCGATGTCATAGCCATGCTGGTCGCTGACGATCTTGAAGCGCTGGATCTGGAGCGAGAGCATGACGAGGCAGTCGCCGCGCTCGCTCGCGCTCGCCAGCATGTCTTCGGTCTTGTCGGCGAACCCCTTGCGGTTGTTGAGGCCGGTCACGTGATCGGTCGTCGCCAGGACGATCGCCCGGCGCTCGCCTTCGGCGCGCCATTCGGCCTCGTGCTGCAGCTCGACGTAACGGCGCCAGCCGAACAGGATGAGGACCACGTTCAAGGTCAGCGCGGTCGCGGCCATCTGTACGTCGGGCCCGAACTCGTCGCCGCGCCGGCCGACGTAGCTGAAGAAAGCCGTGCCGTTCCAGATCAGCAGGCTGACCGCAGCGACCAGGATGACCAGTACGACGACGTCGCGCCGCCCGATGAGCAGCCGATTGTCCTTGTCCCCGGCGGGTACGAGTGCGCCTACCCCAAACACGTCTCCGGGCTATCGCGAAAGATTTAATAAATTATCGCGCGCGCAACGAATTAGGTTGATGCGGAGGTGAGGTTTACGCGAGCCGCTCGCTCCGCTCGCGAGTTTTGAAATCGCCATGCCCCCGGGCATGGCTGGATTTCAAAACTGGTGCGGACGGCGGGATTTGAACCCGCACTCCCTAATGGGAAGAGGATTTTAAGTCCCCAGCGTCTACCGTTCCGCCACGTCCGCTCCTTCCGCCACGGCGACGGTAGTTGCAGCCGAGGCTATTCCGCGGGCACTTCCCGAAGGTTTAAGCGCTCGCGCATTTCCTTGCCCGGCTTGAAGTAGGGCACGCGCTTGGCGTTGACCGAGACGGACTCGCCCGTCCGGGGATTGCGGCCGACGCGGCCGTCGCGCTTGCGGGTCGAGAAGGCGCCGAAGCCGCGAAGCTCCACTCGGCCGCCCTTGGCCAGCTGCTCGGTGATGGAATCGAAGATGGCGCTGACGACGCCTTCGACCTCACGCTGGGTGAGATCGGGAAAATCGCCGCACAACTTCTGGACCAGCTCGGAACGGATCATTCGTTACCCCGCCTAACGGATTTGGACCCGGCCCCGAAATCCCCCGACGCGGGGCCGCTTGAGCCCACGCTGTCAGGAAACCTTGTCTCACGCAAGCCGGATTCGACGCGGCGCCAATCGAAATTAACGCCGCGTTTCCCGTTACTTCTTCTTCGATTTGGCCTTCTTCGGAGCGCCTTCGTCGTCGGAATCCTTGGCCGAAGCCTCGGCCTTCTCCTTGAGCGCCGCGCCCAGGATGTCGCCGAGCGACGCGCCCGAATCCGACGATCCGTACTGCGCCACGGCCTGCTTCTCTTCGGCGATCTGCAGCGCCTTGACGGAGAAGTTCGGCTTCTTCGAGCGGTCGAAGCCGATGACCATGGCGTCGAACTTCTGGCCGACCTGGAAGCGCTCCGGACGCTGCTCGTCGCGGTCGCGGCCGAGATCGCCGCGCTTGATGAAACCGGTCGCTCCGTCGTCGGCGACCTGGACGTCGAGACCGGCATCCTGGACCGCACGAACGGTAATCGTGACAATCTCGCCCTTCTTCACGCCGCCCGCGGTCGGAACTCCACCGGCCTTGCCGGCGCCGCCGCCCTCGAGCTGCTTCATGCCGAGCGAGATGCGCTCCTTCTCGACATCGACGTCGAGGACCTGCGCCTTGACCGTCTCGCCCTTGCGGTGGAGCTGAAGCGCTTCCTCGCCCGAGACGCCCCAGGCGATGTCGGACATGTGGACCATTCCGTCGACGTCGCCCTCGAGGCCGACGAAGAGGCCGAACTCGGTCGCATTCTTGACCTCGCCCTCGACCACCGAGCCGACCGGGTGCTTCTCGGCGAAGGCCGACCAGGGATTCTCCTGCGCCTGCTTGAGGCCGAGCGAAATCCGCCGCTTCTCCTCGTCGACCTCGAGCACCTTCACGTCGACCTCCTGGGAGGTGCTGACGATCTTGCCCGGGTGAACGTTCTTCTTGGTCCAGCTCATCTCGGAGACGTGGACGAGGCCCTCGATGCCCGGCTCGAGCTCGACGAAGGCGCCATATTCGGTGATGTTGGTCACCCGTCCGCGGAACACCCCACCGACCGGATACTTGGCCGCGGCGCCTTCCCACGGGTCGCTCTCGAGCTGTTTCATGCCGAGGCTGATGCGCTGGGTCTCGCGGTTGATGCGGATGATCTGCACCTTCACCGTGTCGCCGATGTTCAGCACCTCGTTCGGGTGGTTGACGCGCTTGTAGCTGATGTCGGTGACGTGCAGCAGGCCGTCGATTCCGCCGAGGTCGACGAAGGCGCCATAGTCGGTGATGTTCTTGACCACGCCCTCGATGACCTGGCCCTCGGCGAGCGACTGGATGAGCCCGCTGCGCTGCTCGGCGCGGGTCTCTTCGAGGATGGCGCGGCGCGACACCACGATATTGCCGCGGCGGCGGTCCATCTTGAGGATCTGGAACGGCTGCGGGAGGTCCATCAGCGGCTGGACGTCGCGCACTGGACGAATGTCGACCTGGCTGCCGGGCAGAAAGGCCACGGCCCCGCCGAGATCGACGGTGAAGCCGCCCTTCACCCGGCCGAAGATCACGCCCTCGACGCGGTTGCCGGCCTCGAATTCCTTCTCGAGCTTGTCCCACGCGGCTTCGCGGCGGGCGCGGTCGCGCGACAGCATCGCTTCTCCGGCGCTGTTCTCGACGCGATCGACATAGACCTCGACCTCGTCCCCGACTTTGAGCTCGGCCTTCTGGCCAGGAGCTGCGAACTCGCGCAGCGGGACCCGTCCCTCGCTCTTCAGGCCGACGTCGATCACCGCCATGTCATTCTCGATGCCCGTAACGGTGCCCTTCACCACCTTGCCTTCGAAAGCTTCGTTCTCGCCGCCGAGGCTCTTGTTGAGGAGCTCCGCGAAATCGTCGCGGGTCGGGAATGTCGTGGTCGCCATGAGTGTTTGTGTTCCTCGAGTATTCAAATTCGCTTGCCGCGCCGCGCCACCATGGCGAGGCTCCTGCATGCGGACCTGGTTCAATGCACTGCCGTGACCGGCTCATCCGGGCACGGCGTCCGCTACAGCCGTTCCATGGCAAAAAGCGCGTCCCGGTGCCGGTCCAGCCGGTCAACCGTACGCGCTCGCCAAAGGACGGGCTGCCGCGGGTGCTTGAATGGAGCGCCCGCCGGACGGCGCGCGCCTTAGCCGAGAGTGCTCAACAGGGCAAGGATGGGCTACAGCCGTTTAGATGACCCGTTTCGCCGTCAGGACGCTCACCCTCAACCCTGCGATCGACGTCTCGAGCGATACGGAGAAAGTCGAGCCAGAGCGGAAGGTCCGCACCTGCAACGAGCGGATCGATCCGGGGGGCGGGGGGATCAATGTCGCCCGCGTGCTGCAACGCCTCGGGACGAGCGTCGAGGCGATCTATCTCGCGGGCGGGGCGACAGGCGGGTCGCTCGACCAGCTCCTCGAGCGAGCCGGGCTGCAACGGCGCCTGGTCCCGATCGCGGACGACACGCGCACCAGCCTCACGATCCACGAGCATTCGACTGGCCTTGAATATCGCTTCGTTCCCGAAGGCCCGACGATCGGCCTCGAAGAGCTCCGCGCCTGCTGCGATGCGATCGGCGCGGCAAGCAGCGACTATTTCGTCGCGAGCGGCTCGCTTCCGCCGGGCGTTCCCGACGACTTCTACGCGACCGTGGGCGAGCGAGTGCGCGACGGCGGCGCCCGATGGGCGCTCGACACGTCCGGTGCCGAGCTCAACGCCGCTCTTTCGGCGGGCGGGATCCATCTCCTCAAGTCCAGCCGCGAGGAGCTCAATGAGAATGCGGCGCGCGATCTCGTCACAAGCGGCCGGGTCGAGCATGTCGCGCTGACCTGCGGCGGCGAGGGCGCGCTGCTCATCGACGCGGAGGGCGCCTGGTCCCTCCCGAGCGTGCAGACGGAGCCAGTCAGCACGGTCGGCGCCGGCGACAGCTTTCTTGCCGGGGTGACCCATGGCCTCGCGACCGGCCTCGCGCCGGCGGAAGCCTTCCGCATCGGCGTCGCGGCGGGAGCGGCTGCCACGCTGTCACCGGGAACGGACCTTGCCTATCCCGAAAACGTCTGGCGGCTGCTGGAACAGGTGCCGGAGGCGCGGCGGATCGGTTAGGAGCAGTGGAGCAGGCATGACCCTTTACGCGATCGGCAATCTGCACCCGCAGTTGGGAGAAGGCGCCTGGGCCGCTCCGTCGGCGGACCTGATCGGCGACGTACGGCTCGGCGCGCGGGCCAGCGTCTCGTTCGGCGCGGTGCTTCGCGGCGACAACACGCCGCTGATCCTCGGTGACGAAACCAACTTCCAGGATGGCTCGATCGGCCACAGCGACGCCGATTTCCCCCTCACCATCGGCGCTCGGGTGACCGTCGGCCACCAGGCAATCCTCCACGGTTGCACCGTCGCCGATGACTGCCTGGTCGGAATGGGCGCCCGCATTCTCAACGGCGCGGTGCTGGAGACTGAATGCCTCGTGGGGGCCGGGGCGCTGATCACCGAAGGCAAGCATTTTGAGCGCGGCAGCCTGATCGTGGGCAGCCCGGCCCGAGTGGTTCGTCAGCTGACCGATGAGGAGAAGCAGGCACTCCGACTTTCGGCTGCGCATTATGCGGAGAAGGCGAACCGCTACGCGGCGGAGCTTCGCAACAGCTGAAATGCCTTGCAGATGACCCCGTCGGTCTCGCGATAGGTTCGGAACCCCAAGCTCTCGTAATAGGCGAGAGCAGCGTGGTTCTGCTTTCCGATATAGGCCTCGATTGCCGGCAAACTGGCGCTGCGGACCGCCGAAAGCGTTGCGGCGAACAATCCTGACCCGACGCCGAGGCGAGCCGCGGACGGTCTCACGTGAGTCCCGATGATTCCCCATCCGACCGGCGTGGCGTATGGATTTCCGTCGTGGGCGAGCTTCAGCGACTGGAAGCCGAGAGCCCGGCCGCTGTCGTCGAAAGCGATGAAGCAGTGCAGCCGGTGCGGGTGTTCCAGGTAGTGGGAAAGGGCGAAGCTCGCGTCCGCACTCTTGGTTCGCTGTCCGGCAGCGACGAGCTCTTGCAGAATGTCGCTCACGGCTCGGGCGTCAGCTACGTCCGCTTCGCGGATCCTCACGTCGTCAATAAACCCGCGCCTTGGGCTTGATGTACTGGATATCGTCGGTGAGCGTGAATTCGTGCACCGGGCGGTAGTCGATATTCACTCCGCCGCCCTTGCCGCCCCAGCCGTCCAGCCACGAGATGGTGTGCTTCATCCAGTTCTTGTCGTCGCGCTTGGGATAATCCTCCTGCATGTGCGCTCCGCGGCTTTCCTTGCGGTTGGCGGCGCAATGCATGGTGACGACCGCCTGTCCCAGGAGGTTGTCGAGCTCCATCGTCTCGACCAGGTCGCTGTTCCAGATGAGGCTTCGGTCGGACACTCGCACGTCGGCCATGCGCGCATAGACCTTGTCGATCTTCGCGACC